>CAYGYC010000001.1:0-19171 GCA_964353755.1 uncultured archaeon
ACGAACCGTATGCTGAATTGGTGTGGCAAATCATTCTTTTAGGAGAGAAAGCGAGGGTTTAAATAATTTCGCAAGGATTTTTTGGTTCCATCCATAATTATTTAAACTCCGATGAATTGTGTAAAAATATCAAAGTACCTATAGCATTCGGAATCAAGGCTTATCTGGGTTCCAATTCTAGGAGATGTTTTGATGGGCAGAAGAAGAAGAACAAAAGTGCAAATGCGACCAAAACCCAAAATACCCACCATTTTTGATTGTCCCGTTTGTTCTAAAAAAACCGTTTCAGTCACTTTAGAAAAAGGGAATAATCTTTTTGATTTCACCTGCACGAATTGCGGTAAAAAATATCATTATAGTAATCCAACCCACATTCCCGTAAGTTTTAGCTGTCCGAGTTGCAAACAAAGAACCGTTTCCATCGAATTTATCGACGCCACGAATTCCATTCGAATATTTTGTGAAAATTGTAATAAAGCCGTTTCTGCTTCCGCCAAGCAATGGCAAAAAGATCCAGAAACCTTCTCAGTAGTTGAACTGATTCCGGGAGGGTCTAAACTAGGCTGTCCGGAGTGCAACTTCCGCACCATTAACCTTGTCGTAAAATTACGCCAGGAAGTGGCTTACATTCAATGTGGGGCCTGCGGAATTAGTGATAGTTATCTTGTTACCCCCTTAGATGAAAAAGTGGATGTTTATGGAAAATTTATTGATACGATTCGTTCAGATCCGAATGCTATTGAACGATTACGAACTCGGGAACCTCCAAAACTAAAAGAACCCGTAAAGAAGCCTAAAGCAGCTATAAGCGCGCCGCAAATTCAGAAAAAGGGAATTTCGAAGACGGTAGAAGAGGAAACAGAAGAATTATTTAAGGAAGAAGAAGAGGAAGTTGAGGGATTATCTAAAGAGGAAGAATTAGCTGAAGCGGAAGAAGACGCTGTCCACGAAATTGAACATGAAAAAGAGGAGTTTGCTGAAGAAGAGAAAGAGGAAGAAGTAGAGGAAGGGGAAGAGCTAAAAGGAGAAGAAGAGACCGCTCCTGAAGAGAAGGAGGAAGCGGAAAAAGCAGGAGAGGAGAAATGGACAGATAAGTGGGAAGATTAAAAAAGTAGTTTAAATTTAAAAAAAATAAAATAATTAAATTATTTTACTAAGCGATTTATCTCATAAAAAACACGAGGGCGTCCGCGTTTTTTGGAAGGGACTGCATATTTCCGAATCTGCTCATCTAACATTAATTTCACAATGGTATCGTAGATAGTTGTTCGAGGAATGCCTGTCATACCGGTTAATTGCGAACGGGTAATTGGTCCCTTATCAGCAATAATCTTAAAGAGGTATTCTTTTATATTAATAGTTGGTTCAAAGGCGCCTCTTCCTTTATATGCAAATGCGTTTGATTTATCGCCGGACTTATCCATTTTATTTAACCTTCATTTTTCAATTTGTCGATTTTTTTTGATTCTTTTGTTTAATTTTTTAGATATACCCCTTTATATAATTTTTGATGAACTGGGCAGAGATTGTAATATCTTGAGGGGATATAGCGCGCCTTTTTTTGAGGCTTTATAAATGGTGCCGGAATTCTACCTTGTGAAGTTCGCAACTAGGAAAAAAATTTTACAATCAAATTAATTTAGTAAATTTTTTAATTAAAACTAGGAAATATCAACCCTTTTTTTTTAGTCGAGAGAGATCTTAGCTTTTCTTTTTGGAAAATAAGCTTTTTTTGTCGTCCTTTTCTAAAAAGAGGGGTAAATTGTCGTTTTTCTTTCACATATATTATAGTTATAGTATGCCCCTATTTCCACTGGACGATCCCGCCCCTAGTAGAGAGAGATGCCTGAAAGTATCCTGTTTTAACTTTTCGTTTTGGCGTGAAATGATAGTTTTACGACATTAAAAAAACCCAAATCCAGAGATTATAAAGTAGAGTTTATTAAAATAATGCAATATATGAAACGTTTCACTTTTTAAAAAAAGAAAAAAGAGAGTTTAATATTTATTGGGTGATTCTATTTCCAGACTTCTGGATTATTGATATTTTCTAAAGCGATAATGGCGGTTAGTAGTCCAAGGGTATAGATTCCATAGTAAGCGATTTGTGATCCAATGAAGGAAACGACTCTAAGGAAATTGCCGACTTCAAGGAAAGAATAGATTATAGAATCCAGCATGAGCAAGATAATAGCGACAAAGAAGAAGATCAGGTAGAACTGGCAGATTTTCTTGAGCTTTTGCCCCATAGAATGATTCCTATTGATGAAACTCAGCGTTAAGTAAATTAAGCCTAAATCGATGGCAACTGTGATAATGAAGAGTATTGTACTTATTGTTTTAAGGATATTCAGGCCAAGATAGGGTAGAATATTGAAGACAATTGTAACGCTGTTCATGATCAACGCGAGATAGCTATAATTTTTTATCAGATTAATGACTTGTTTCATCGATTCTACCTCCTATTACATACAATATTGCGTGGCTGCCAGGAAGCGTTCGATAAAATAGAGGGAAATTTGCCCGCCGGGAGAGTTAAAGGAATAATCGAACGCATGGCCTTGAAAAGGAAAGGTTAGGAAAATAGAGGGGCGTCCAGCGGCGAGTAAAGCTTGGTGCAATTGTTGCCCTTCGACAAATGGAACCATTTTATCCTTCTCTCCATGTAAAATTAAGCAGGGAGGGGCCGTGACATCTACTAAATTGACCGGGGAAAGAGTCGAATTGCTTTCTGGCATTCCACCAAAGATTTTATCCAGGTAACCGTCTAGATTAACAATCAAATTTAAAGGATCATTGACATGCGATAAGTATAAGTCGGTTAGATTTGCGGGACAATAGAAGAGAATGAGTCCTTTGAGTTTGAGATTGTGATTAAAAATATTGCTATAGGTATTATTCGCACCGAGAAACAACCCGGTCAAATGCGCACCTGCACTATTGCCAGTGACATAAATACAACTCGTATTGACTTTATAATCTCCTGCATTAGCCACCAGATAATCTGTGAAATTACCCAAAATTTGGACCGCTATTTCAGCAAGGGTATAGGATTTATTTAAGAGGTCCCGTCCCAGAGCGGATTGGACGAATCCTAGGACACTATCGACGAACGGATCTTCAGGGAATCGACCTAAGCCATATTGAATATCGAGCACTACATATCCTTGATGAGCTAAGTAGCGCGACGCCGTCGGACGGTTTTCCATTCCTTTATTTCCAATGACCCAAGCTCCTCCATGGATATTAATGATAGTCGGAAAAGGTCCTGCACCAGAAGGAGGACAATAATAATCAAAGTAGAAGGAATCATTGTAGCCAGGGACAGTCAGATAAGGCCCGCAATCCTTTGTGAAGTTACACGTGAAATCGGTATGTTGATTATACATATCCCATAAATTAAAGGGTTGCGATTTAAATTGGGATTTTAATTCGTCCGGAATGTCATTCAAGTAATCAGCACCAAAGACCGTTTCAAACTGGGTATTCCCTTCATTTATCGTTTTATTAATGCCTGTAAAAGGTAATAGATTACAAGAAAGAATAAAAATTCCGAGGATAATAGGCAGTAACCAATATTTTTTAGAATGATTATGCAATCGAACCATAGCGATAATTAAAATGGGATAGAGTAAGAACGAATAAATGGCAAGAATGGGCATAGCACACATAATCAACGTATCAAATAAAGAAAATCCGCCTGTTAGAATGATAATTCCGCAATATACACTGAATATTAAAATGATATATCCGAAAATAAGAATTACTAATCGAATGAAGCGTTTTAAATTCAATTTAGATTCCTCAAATACTCCATTAATTAATGAAAACAATTGTAAATTTTTGCACTATTTGATTTTATTGGTTTACAAGGAGAATAATTTTCAGGGCAGGTACTATGGAGAAAAGACTAGAGTACTATGAAATGAGACATAGGATACAGGCAGTACATTTCAAGACAGCCCCCTAGCTTTCCTATGGAAGAAAGAATTTCCTTTAGAAAAAATTACTATTTAATCTTATTTATTATATGATTAAAATTACTATGAGAGTTATGAGATTGTTTCTATTTAAATAGATTTTGATAAATTTTTTTAAAAGATTACTTCAAAAAATTAGATAAGTAAAGGCCGCAAATCAACCATTAATTTTTACTGTTCCACAAGAAATAAGGCGGGGAAAGGGCGCAATGATATGATAGTCATAGTACCTAATTTAAAATATTAAAAAGTCTTGGTAAACTTGAGTTAATGGGCTCTGGAGTTTTCAATTTAGGGCTCCTAAAAATCTCAAAATCTTAATAAAGTAAAATGAAAAATTTTAAACAATAAAACAATTGACAAAATTACGGATAATAAGAAAGAATAGATAAAAAGAGGTGTACACAAAATGCCCCCTGAAATTGATGAATCAGCGTGCACTGGCTGTGGAACATGTGTTGAGAATTGTCCAGCAGAATGCATTGAATTACAGGACGACAAGGCCAAGATAGTCAATCCAGATGATTGCGTAGATTGTGGCGCATGTGAAGAAAATTGCCCTGCAAGTGCAATAAAAGCAAATAAATAAATATACATCACCTAATTTTTCTTTTTTCAGCCATTTTATCAGCTATTTGAATAATATTAAGGAAGAGGAGTAGAATTTATTATTTAGGATGGAGTTAAATGAAAAAATCAGTAATTATAATAGGAGGCGGTGTAGGAGGAACGGCCGTGGGTGCGCTTTTAGCACATAAGGATTTTCAAATCCAGTTATTCGATAAAAATAGTTTAATTGGAGGGCGATGTACAACCTATCAAAAGGAAGGGTTTAAAATTGATGTCGGTGTGCATTTATTTGGGGAAGGGGCGAAAGGACCACTGCAGCAGATTACTGAAATGCTTGGGATGCCCGGGGCCATTCAGTGGGTATTATCGCGGGAACCGCGTCCTTTATTATGTTATAAAGGGAAAAAAACCGTATATTCGCGGATGACCATGGCTCAGCTATTGCCTCCTGAGGAAACCGAGACTGTGATGAAATTTTTTGCAGATTGCATGTCGATCCGAAAGAAAAGTATTGAGGAATTATATTATACGGATTTGCAAACTTACTTAAACCGCTATTCCAAGAATCCGATGTTTCATGCCTTTATTTCCATGATTTGTGGGCAGTATTTTTGTATAGCACCGGAGGTGGCATCGACGGGTGAATTTATTCGGTCATTTCGAAATGTCGTCTCGAAGCAAGCCAGTGCGTATCCGATTGGAGGATGTATTGCCATTCCAGAGGCGTATGTGGCGGGTATTCAAAAGTATGGGGGCGAGGTGCAATTAAATACGGAAATCAAGCGCATTATTATAGAGGATGACAAAGCGACTGGGATTGAATTGCAGGATGGGAGCACATATTTTGCAGACATAATCATTAGCAATGCCGATATTAAAAATACGGTCACGAATCTAGTTGGAGAAAAATATTTTCCAAACGAGTATGTGAAGCGCGTGAAAAAATTAACCTATGCGCAACACTGTTTAGCGATTAAAGTGGCCTTAGATAAGAAAATTACGGATCAGAAGTTAATCATGCATGTGCACATTGATTATTCTGATTTGGAGGCCTATTTAGAGCAGATTTACAAGGGAGAGATTCCGGATGAAATTAGTGGCATGATTACGGTGCCTTCAAACTATGATCCCGGATTAGCTCCCGAAGGAAAGCAATTGATTTTTTCAGGAACGGCCATTTCCTCAGATTGGCGCCATTATAACTGGCAAAAGTGGGGTGAGCGCTGCTTAGAATCGCTGCAGAAAGTCTTGCCAGAAATAGAAGGGCATGTCCTGTGGTATAACATTGACACTCCGGCACTAGTAGAAAAATATGCGGGAGAAGATGGAAATATTATTGGTGTGGGACAGACAGTGGATCAGGTTAAGGATCGACGCCCCTCACAAGGGACTCCCCTAAGAAATTTGTATATTGTGGGGTGTGAAGCGGGTGGCTGGGGTATTGGAGCAGAATTAGCGGCAAATAGCGCGCTGGAATTAGCTGACCTCCTGATAAAAGAATCTTCCTAACTTAAAGCAAACCGATTTTCTTTAATCCTTTTTTAACATGGGGATATAACAATAAGGTTTCATATTCTAGGTGAGAGACCAATTTAGGATTAATTTGCAGGAGCATTTGCTTGAGAGACTGCAAATCGGATTGTGAACAGAAATCCATAATAATTGAAGCATGACATGGAATCTCATACCGAGATAATAATTTTAAGGCTTGTAAAGGATAATGAAAGGCATCTGGGTTGGCTCCAGTCACGCGAGAAAACATTTCTGGAGTGCCTGCTTTGAGGGATACCCGAACATATAGGTGTTTAAATTTCTGTAATTCTTTAACATAAATTTCATCGGATAAGAGCATTCCATTAGTTTCTAGGATAAATGAATACGGAAAGTCAGCTAGATATTCTAAGAGCGCGATTAAATGTGCTTGCCCAATGGTGGGTTCGCCCCCTGAAATTCGTAATTGGTGGAAATGGCCCTTTTGAGCTATTTCAATCAATTGTTGAGCTGCTTTTTCCGGGGAATAAAAAGATCCTACCTTTTGAATTTGATACCGGATTTTAGGATGCACCCAACAGAACTGGCAATATAGATTACAGCCCACTGCGTCGGCGGTACTAATTCCGCCGTAATATTTAGCTCCACGAAAGCGATAATATTTTTTCAATATTTCAGCAGTGAGGACTTGTGTTTCGATTTTTCGAGAAAATTCTAAGGGGTCATACATCAAGTTCACAAAAAAAAGTTAAGAAGTGACAACACTTTTTGAAAGTTTTGCTTCAATTTCCAGTGGTCGAACAAAATCTACCGTTATTTTATTACCAATAATTTTTGATTTTACATCCGTATATCCAAATGTTTCCATGACGGCTGTGAGTGTGGAGCAAACTTGTTCCATAACAAGGATTTCTGTTTTCTTAAAAATCATGATGAAAGTATTTTTCTCCCAGAAAAAGCGGAAATTTTGGATATCTAATTGGGGCCATCTAATTAATTGGGGAATTATTTGAAGGGCCAGTTCCCGCATTCGAAAGAGATCATCGCTAGCAAGTTGCTTAATAGCATTAGCAAATTTAACTCCCTGGTGATAGAAAACTTCCCGGAATGCTGCTGGATTAGTTTCGTACAACTTTTTTGTTAGATCATCAAATTCATCCACGGTAATAATCCGCAAACTTTGAAACTGTTGATTCAAATATGCATAGAAATTGTTTATGTATAAAGGTTCGAGAATATTAGGGTCATCCTCACCGATATAATAAAAATCTGTATTGAGAATTTTAGAATTGATTTGATAAGAGTGCAATTTCCATCCAAACTTTGATAAAATTTGGGTGAGCCCATTTAGGACAATTTTAGTAATATTGGGGAGGACACAGGTAACCGTCAATTTGAAGGATTTCTTTTTCTCATTAATAATACTAGTGAATTGATCGGCGAAATTTAAATTTTTAATCGTATTTATACAAATCTTAACTATTTCTTTGGGATTATCTTTATCTTTAAGATCATTCAAGACCAAATTTGCTAAAGTATAGGATATATCTACCGGAATAAAATGATAATCAAATAGATCTTTTGCCAGCCAATCGAGCAAATCCGGAGTAGTGAGCACCAAACCCTTTTTAAGTAAATAAGGTTTCATGGATTGTTCTGATTCTTCTATATACCCCAGAATTTTTTCTTCAATTTTACTTTTTTCAGTTGAATACTTTTCCGGACTAAGCCATTGAAAAATGATATCTGTTTGAAAAATCTCAATGTCAAAGGTATAATTGAAGACTTCTAAGAATCCAATTAGTCCAGTCGCCACAAAAATCGGGAGGTTTTTAAAGACCTCGTTTACACGAGCAATAATTTTTCTCGAGTTTTTATCAGCTTCAATTGATTTTAATAACCGGGTTCGTTTTTTATATTCTTCTAAGGTTATTACTAAACTATCAAAGGTATTTCCAGGCGGAATATAAATAACACCATAATAGGTTTTTGCGAATTCATAGGCTTTTTGCCGGGATCGAACAAGCAATTCCTTAATCGAAAATTCTCCTCGAAAATAATCAATTAATTCCTGAATATTTTCTCCAGTAAAAGAGATTATATTGAGTATTTCGCGATACTTCTCCACTTCTTCAGCTTCACTTTTTATTTTACACTCATTACAAGAACCGATCTTTTTTCCTTTTCCGATCGCATCAATTGCAAATTCAAAGGCTTTAGTCATTGAACCATATTGCTTTCCTAGGTTCTCTAACATTTCCTTGTGCTTTGCATCAGTAACGACATGAATATGTTCTTTTTTAGGCATTGAACATAAAACCCCACTACTTGAATTAGTGAAACGACTTGTTGTTCAAGTTACATAAAAACATTTTTTGATCAATTTTGAGTAACTCTGAAGGATAATTAATTCAAAAAATTATCCAGATTGTACTTAGAAGTGAAAAGACGGTACACTTTGGGACTTAATTATAAGAATTATAATAATATACATTATGATAGTAAGGTCAATTTGATATATAGGGGCGGGAATTCTATTAATATATAATGATAAAACCTGGAAGCATTTTTTATAAGAAAATTGTTGGGGAGTTTATATTTCCTTTTTAGAAAATGAATGTTCACTGGTCTTACATTATTTACTGGATTGAACATTAGTGATGTTATGGATGAGGAAAACAGAGCCGACGGAAAAGCGGATGGGATAAAAACCAAGATAGAAGAAATTAACAATGTGAAAAGTAAGTTTAATCAGATTGTATTGAAACGCGTTGGAGAATTATTGGTGGAAGAAATCTCAAAAATAATGGGAGTTAATGCTTTAAATCCAAATAAAATTGTCCTTTTAAAGTTACCTAACTTTTTCAAAGCTATTTTTCATTTCTACAATAACGATAACTTGCTTTTCGAAACGAGTTTGTTATATGTAATCTATAGTTTAGGATGTCTGGATGCAGAAATGCGAACGATCTATGAAAGAAATATTGGATTCCTTGAATCACGAAAAGAGGAACTGAGCGGATTAAGAGATTTGCTCCGATTAAATTTTGATAAAGAAAGAGATTTTACCTGTAAATTTATTATAACTTCTTCTATGCAGCCGCTTTATGCGCTGTTAGAAAATCAAATCGAAAATCTTATTGTTTTTGGGTTATTTAAGATATTTGAATGGCTTAACGTAATAAATGCACAAGTCCAATCAGAAATTTCGACGTATGAACAGAGTTTTACTAAAGCTCTTCAATTATTTCAAACCGTCTCTCCAAAGACCTAATAATTTACTAGATACATTCTTTCCCGATATTTTTTCTGGCCAAGGCTTTAAATTCCTCAATTCTTTCGAGGGAATTACTGGGTTTAACAATTGATAGCGCCTGTTCAAAATGATGCATCGTTAATTCTTCTGCATTAATGTTGTTACGAATGAGTAGCATGACTGCTTCACGACATAAATTTTCTAAATCCGCGCCCGAATAGAGTTCTGTTTTGGCAGCTAGCATTTTTATATCAGGATCTTTGATAGGCATATCCTGGGTATAAATTTTTAAGATTTCGAGACGGGCGTCATAGTCCGGCAGCGGGACATAGATTAGGCGGTCAAATCGTCCAGGACGTAAAATGGCCGAATCGAGGATATCCGGACGGTTAGTGGCGGCAATGAGAACGACTTGAGATCGTTCTTGTAATCCATCAATTTCACTTAGTAATTGGTTGACAATGGTTTCATTAACCTTAGATCCTGCAAATTCTCCTCTTCGAGAAGCGATAGCATCGATTTCATCGAAAAAGATGATTGCAGGAGCAGCTTGACGGGCGCGCCGGAAAATATCACGGATGGCTCGTTCGGATTCCCCTACCCATTTTGAGAAAATTTCGGGTCCCCTCACGGGAATAAAATTAGCTTCGCTTTCAGTTGCGATTGCTTTCGCTAATAAGGTCTTTCCGGTGCCGGTAACTCCGTAAAGTAAAATACCCGTTAAAGGACGAATCTTAAATTTTTTAAAGATATCAGGTCGTTTTAAAGGAAGTTCCACGGCTTCTTTTAATTCGCGTTTTACTTCCGCTAAACCACCTACTTGTTCCCATTTCACATTGGGAATTTCGAGGAGGACTTCACGCATAGCCGAGGGTTCTACAATTTTCATAGCCGTTTCAAAATCATCGCGCGTAACTTTTAATGTAAATAAGACTTCAGGGGGGATAGTTTCCGTCTGAAGATCGAGTTTGGGAAGAACACGGCGGAGGGCATGCATTGCTGCTTCTCGGCACAAGGCAGCAAGATCTGCACCCACAAAACCATGTGTGCGAGATGAATATTCTTTGAGATCCACATCTTTTAATGGCATTCCACGAGTATGAATTTGAAGGATTTCAAGGCGCCCTTCTCGCGTCGGAACTTTTATTTCAATTTCGCGATCAAACCTACCCGGACGACGTAAGGCAGGATCAATCGAATTGACTCGATTTGTGGCGGCGATAACAACCACTCGCCCTCGGCTCTTTAAACCATCCATGAGGGCTAAAAGTTGTGCCACTACACGCCGTTCAACTTCTCCGGTAACCTGTTCCCGTTTTGGGGCAATGGAATCGACTTCATCAATAAAAACAATGCTGGGCGCATTTTTTTCCGCCACATCAAAAATATCGCGAATTCGCTTTTCTGATTCGCCATAAAATTTACTCATAATTTCTGGGCCATTGATCGGATTGAAATAAGCTTCAGCCTCATTAGCTAAAGCTTTAGCTAGTAACGTTTTCCCACAGCCCGGAGGTCCATGTAGCAAGACTCCTTTGGGGGGTTCAATGCCCAGCCGCATAAAAAGTTCAGGATGTCGTAAAGGTAATTCAATCATCTCTCGTACTCGTAAAATTTCTTCTTCAAGACCCCCGATATCCTCGTAGGAAATAATCTCTTTAAGTGACAGATCATCAGATAGGCGTTTCACTTCAAGAAGCGTTGATTTATCGACCTTCACAAGTCCAGTTGGCAAAGTATTAGTAATAACGAAAGTCACTTCAGCAAGCGTGAAGGAGGCGGATTCTTCACTATATATTTTTATTAGATCCCCGCATTTTACGGGTTTATCGAGTAAATAATCTTTCAAGGTTGTTTGAATAAATTCGGGATCATTAATCTTGTATTCTTTTTGGGTGGAGGCAATAGTCATTTTTTTGGCCAGTTTTAAAGAAACTACTTTACAATTCACAATTTCCCCCAAATTGGTTCCCGCATTACCGCGAATCAACCCATCCATTCTAATTATACCTTGCCCACGATCGCTATCTGACCCAATTAAAGCAACTGCCCCTGTAGTTTTCTTGCCGAGAATCTCTACAAAAGAGCCATCTGGTATATCCATAGTTTGCATGATTTCAGGGTCAATTCGAACTCGGATTTTTCCAATATCTTCCTGTAATCCTTCTGTTACACGAAGGGAGACTTCTTTTACAGTGATCATATTTTTATCGCTTCGATTGATGATTTGATAGTAAATGATTTTTAGATTTTTACTATGGATTAGTACCTCAAAAATTTTTCACAAAAATTTTTCCTAGTTCTCTAACATTTTTCAAAATAGAATAGTAACTTACAGTATTTATGTATAAAATATTTTATTTGATTAAATATTCGCTAATTCAAATTATTTTCTGTGGAAGTATAATTCTTTCTTGTATGCTCCGATAATTACCATCATGACATGCCGATAATACAAGTCTTTTTAAAGACAAAATTAGCCTTCTGTATTAATTGTTGTATCTTAATGGTATGAACTTCCTCTGAAATATATTAAGTGGTAATCGATGAAATTAAAACTGAAAGAAGTTGTATTAGAAAATGAAAGTGGTGGGAAGGTCACCCTTTCGTTCGATGAATCTTTTTCGTCAGAGGATATGATGAAAATTCTGAAGAAATTGCAAAATGAAACTCCAACTCCCGAAAACAAATCGCCAATTAATGAAAATCAACAATCATTGGAAATACCTGCGGATTCCAATTTCAATGAGACCTATGATTCACTAACTATAATTGAAAAGTTAAAAATAATTGTTAATCAAATAAAATACGGATGGTTTACTTCAGACCATATTCGGGAACTATATCAGTATAACTTTCGTGAGGACATAAAGCCTAGTACAGTCTCAACGTATTTAGCGCGAATGTATGAAGAAAATCTTCTAGAGCGTCGCGGATCGCGTGCAAAACGGGAATTTCGATTGGCAGAAGGGGCACTTGTGCCTATTGAACAGGTTAAAGCGATTTAATCTTCTTCTTTTTCTATTTCGGTTTCTTCTTTTTTCAATTCTATTGTAAAGCCTTTTACTTTTTGAATAACATAATCCTCTTCAAGAAGTGAAGTAACTATATTTTTGGGAATGCTTAAGCGAATTTTTTTGGTTCGGCCATACCGTCCTTGGGAGATCACATGGGCGGTAATAATGCCCATCATATCCAATTCATTGATCAAATCACTCACGCGTCGTTGAGTTAAGATATCGACAGATGCACCATTACATAATTGAGTATATGCAACATACACATCCCCTGTAAAATTCTCGGTTGTTTCATTTTTTTCGAGGAGATAAATACTGTAAAGAACGAGTTTAGACTGAATTGGTAATGTTTTTAATGCATCTGAAACAGTATCGCGTTCAATACGGGTTTGTGCGCGCCTGACATGATTTTCAGTAACTTTTTGGTCACCTTCACGTTCAGCTAATTCTCCCGCAACTCGTAAGAGATCAATAGCTCTACGCGCATCCCCATGTTCTCGCGCAGCGAGAGCGGCAGTTATCTCAATGGTGCCTTCATTGACTACCTCGGAATTGAAGCCAATTTCTGAACGTCTTTTTAGTATATCTAGTAATTCGGTGGCTTTATAGGGCGGAAATACCATCTCTTCCTCACTTAGACTGCTTAAAACGCGTGGATCTAAATAATCTTTAAATGTCAAATCATTGCTAATTCCAATTAAACAAACTCTGGCTTTGGTAAGATCAGAATTTATTCGGGTTAAATCATAAAGAACTTTATTTGGCGACCCTCTTTTAATAACTTTTTTTACCAATTGATCTATTTCATCTAAGACAATGATAAAAAATTGTTCCTCCGAATCGAGTTTCTGTCTAAATCGCCTAAAAACTTCATCCGTCGGGAGCCCCGTAAAAGGGACTTCCACACCCACTGCTGCTGCGAGGCGGGCAAAAACGCGATAATCGGTATCAATATCTTTACAATTAATTACTTCTGTTAAGGGAACTTTTATTCTAAGCTCTTCACATTTTGCAATTAAATGTTTTAAAACATAAAGGGCTACCGCTGTCTTACCAGTTCCAGTCTTTCCATAAAGAAAAATATTCGAAGGCACGCCCCCTTTCAATATAGAGGCTAAAATTTCGCCAATTCGTATAATTTGTTGTTCTCGATGGGGTAGATCGTTGGGAATATGTGTTGCGCGCATTACATCGCGATTTTTAAAAATTTTAGGTCCGGCGAGAAATCCATCGAAGATCTTATCAAGCGGTTTCTGATTCTCTTCTTTTGCCATTTTTATCTCATCTGCTTTGTTATTTTAAATGAAAATTATTTGAAATCAAATTTCTTTTCCAGTGGAAAAATTAGAACTCCATTTGAAATTAACTTATTTCCGATGGAACTTTAAATAGGTAGTGGTTTCGTAAAATTTTCCTTTATACAATTCGACTAAATTCTCTAATAATAGAAATTTCAATATAGAAGCATTATGGGAATAATATTTTTCCTTAAATTCTGATATCTTGATTTTATTCCATTAAAATCCGTTTTAAATTACGATCCTAAGATGTGGTTCTATTGAAAATTTCTTTAAGGAAGTTTTATAGAACCGTCTAAATTCTATAGAAAAAAGGTTTTTATAAAAGGATTTTTGAAGTTACACAGTAAATGCCAATTCAATTGAGTGGAAAAACCACAAATATATACGTTGCGCGTTACTGTAATCATTTCGAATAGGTATATCATGTAATAAGGCATAAATTCCCTTATAATGGAGAAGATTTTAAGTGGAAGAGAAAGCTTACTACAAAATAGGCATCGAAGAAGTGATTAAAGATATTAATTCGAGTGAAAAGGGGATATCTAACGATGAAGCTGTTAAAAGGCGATCAATTTATGGGTTAAATGAACTTCCAAGCGGGAAACGAACTTCGCTTATTAAATTATTCTTTGAGCAATTCAAAGATATTCTCATCCTCATATTAGTAGTTGCCGTAGTAATTGAATTCATCCTCTATTTTTTAGGGTATGAACCTGATCTTACGGATGCCATCGCCATTGGAGCCTTTTTATTCATTAATTCCGCTATTGGATTAGTTTCAGAATATCGCTCGGAAAAATCTATGGCGGCATTAAAAAGAATAACAGCAGAGCAAGCTCGGGTAATTCGTCCCGAAGGGGAACAATTACTAGACAGCAAATTATTGGTTCCAGGGGATACAATCTATATTGAAATGGGAAATAAAGTTCCTGCGGATGCGCGTCTTATAGAAGTGATGAATCTGCAAGTTGATGAATCATCTTTGACAGGGGAAAGTCGGGCGGTTAAAAAAAATCTAGCGGTCATTAATAAATCAGTTGCCTTAGGCGATCGCCTAAATATGGTTTTTAGTGGGACTATTGCCACTTATGGTCGGGGGACTGCTGTTATTGTTGCAACAGGTTCTCAAACTCAAATAGGACGAATAGCAGAATTACTCACTGGAATTGAAGATATTGAAACTCCTCTTCAACGTAAAATGGCAAAAGTCGGATTTCAACTTGGAATTCTTATTATTGTTGTTTGTATCATCGTTTTTATAGTAGGGCTTATCAAAGCGCTAATTGTTCAAGGAAGTTTAGGTCCATCGTTAATTATTGAATTTTTAATGGCGTCGGTGGCATTAGCAGTTGCGGCCATGCCCTCAGGATTACCTGTTGTAATTACCACCAGTTTGGCTTTGGGAATGCGTGAATTGGCGCAAGAAAGAGCCCTAGTTAAAAGGTTAAAAGCAGTTGAAACATTAGGATCAGTCAATGTAATTTGTTCTGATAAAACTGGAACCTTGACCAAAAATCAAATGACAATTCGGCTGATATATACAAATAATAATGTTATTAATGTATCGGGGGTAGGCTATTTTCCAGAGGGTGAATTCTATGTTGAAAAAAGCAAAAAATTTAATCCATTAGAAGACCGACATGTTGAATTAATCCTTCGTATAGGAGCTTTATGTGGGACATCCACTATTGAGAAAAAGGAAAATCAATGGGTAATAATTGGCGATCCGACAGAGGGAAGCATGCTTACAGTTGCAATGAAAGCAGGAATCAACATACCGCTATTAAAGAAGACTTATCCGCAAATAGGAGAGATTCCATTCACATCAGAGTTAAAACGGATGACAACTATTCATATAACACCAGAAAATGAGGTATATGCCTATATTAAAGGTGCTTTAGACATAATTTTAGATAGATGTAACTCCGTTTATGTCGATGGTAAAATTAAACCTCTCACCAAAGAAGATAGGGCTAAAATTTTGAAATTGAATGAAGAATATTCTTCTCAACAATTACGAATTATAGCCATGGCTCAGAGAACATTGCAATCGAGTCTAATGGAATCTTATGAGGGAGTGGATACGGATCTTACATTTATTGGTTTTGTAGGAATGATGGATCCGCCTCGTGAGGCGGTACCCCCAGCCATTCTAGAATGTAGAAGAGCAGGAATTGAAATTAAAATGATTACCGGAGATCACCCAGCAACTGCAAATGCTATAGCAAAGGAGATTGGACTTATTTCCCCGGGTGAGGAGCAAAATACTATACTGGGTCTTGATTTTTATAAAAAAACCAAGGAAGAAATTGAAAATGCCAAAATTTTCGCTCGCATTTCGCCCGAAAATAAATTAGATGTGGTGAAAATTCTTCTTGAGAAAGATTATATCGTAGCAGTTACTGGCGATGGAGTAAATGATGCTCCTGCTCTTAAAAGTGCCAATATTGGGATTGCTATGGGTATTATAGGGACGGATGTTGCAAAAGAGGCAGCAGATATGACTTTAACAGATGATAATTTCGCAACGATTGTCGATGCGGTAAGGAAAGGGCGAAATGTATTTGAAAGTATAATCAAAACGATTTTTTATTTGCTTTCTTGCAATATTGGGGAGATATTAGTCTTGTTTGTTTGGATAATTATTGGCACTAAAATTTTGCCCACCATTCCCTCCTTGCTTCCTTTATTACCGTTACAATTACTGTGGGTAAATCTTATAACTGATTCGCTTCCGGCACTTAGTTTGGCAAAAGAACCTTTTGATCCTAGATTGATGGAACAAACGCCACGGAGAGTAGATGAACCAATATTCACCCGGCGAATTACAATTAACATTATACTTTTAGGAACACTAATATGTATTGGAACATTAAGTCTCTTCTATTGGGGACTAGAGAGAGGAATTCAAATCTGGGGAACTGGTGATCCTGCAATTGAAGAGCGAATATACAGCTATGCGACTTCTATGGCTTTTATGACGGTAATTATGTTTGAAAATTGGAATATTTATTGTAGTCGGTCCTTAAAGAATTCGATTTTCAAAATTAAAACGACCAATTATTATATGCATTTAGCCATTGTGATAGCCATCCTTCTTCAACTTCTTACTCTCTATATTCCTCCATTAAATCCAGTGTTTCATACCTATCCCATTGGAATATATGAGTGGGTGCTTATAATTGCCGTTTCCTCTTCGATTGTCTGGGTTACTGAAGCCTACAAGGTCTTTTGGAAGTGGTGGGACAAACGCCATGCTGAAATTAGCAAATCAAAAGAGTAATTTTTTCATTTTAATTAATATACTTTTTATTAGTGTATGTTTCAAGAGAAAGATGAAAATAATTTTACTTGTTGGGCTTAAAAATGGGATACTACTTTAATCAAGAAATTGATGCTGTTTTCACCGCATTCAATACAAATCCGCGTGGATTGACTAAAGACGAAATTTTAACGCGAAGGGAAAAGTTCGGTTATAATGAAATTGTGAGGAAACAGAAACAATCTATTTTTAGCATGTTTTTCTCGCAATTTAAAGACTTTCTAGTAATTCTATTACTTGTTGCTCTTCTAATTTCGATTTTTTTAGGGGAAATTACGGATGCTGGAGTGATTGGAGGGATTTTATTTATAAATGCAGGCATTGGGACCTATTTAGAATATAAATCGGAAAAATCTTTAGAGGCTCTAATGGAATTATCTGCTCCCACAGCGACAATCCGGAGAGATAACGAAGTATCTGAAATTCCAGCACGGGAACTTGTACCAGGGGATATTCTCATTTTAGGAGTTGGCGATAAAATTGCGGCAGATATACGTTTAATAGCGGGGATTAATTTAAAAATCGATGAGGCTCCTCTAACTGGAGAATCTGTGCCGACTTCGAAAACTACGATAGTTCTAAAAAAGGAGAAAATCCCCGTAAATGATCAGAAAAATATGGGATTTATGGGCACGGTTGTGATTTATGGGCGGGGAGAAGGGGTCGTTACTGCAATAGGTATGGAGACCGAAATTGGTAAAATTGCTGGATTAATTCAAACCATTGAAGATGAAAAAACCCCGTTACAAAAAAGGATTACTCAGCTCGGAAAATGGATTGGAATTATTGTAATCCTTATTTGTATAATTATTTTCGTAGCCGGTCTATTTCGTCCTGAAATTACAATTAGTGAGAGCTTTTTACAAGCGGTTTCATTAGCTGTTGCTGCGGTCCCAGAGGGATTACCTGTCATTACTACCATCGCCCTTGCCTTAGGAGTTTCTCGAATGGCAGTAAAACATGCAATTATCCGGAAGCTTCCGGCCGTAGAAAGTTTAGGCTGTGTTACAATTATCTGTTCAGATAAAACAGGAACGTTAACTAAGAATGAAATGAGTGTGAGAAAAATTTTCACCAATGATGAATTAGTAGATATAAGTGGGTTAGGCTATGAACCCGTTGGGCGATTCTTCAATCAAAATGTGGAATTAGATCCAGCGCATAATACATCTTTAGTGATGACTCTCCGGATTGGAACACTGTGTACTGATGCGGCTTTATACAAGAATGAGGAAATAAAGGAAAGAATACAATGGAAAATAACAGGGGATCCCACGGAGGGTGCTTTGATAGTTTCAGCAGCGAAGGCAAATCTTTGGAAAGCTGAACTAGAAAAAGCGTATCCAAGAGTTGGCGAAATTCCATTTGATTCAACTCGAAAGCGAATGTCAACAATTCATCGCGCTCCAAATAATGAAAAATATGTTTATGTTAAAGGTGCTCTGGAAAGTTTGCTGGACATATCCACTCATATTCAAATTGGTGAAGAAATCCATCCGCTTACCCAGAAGGACAAAGACAAATATTTAGGGGTAAATCAAGATTTGACCAGTGAGGCGCTACGCGTTTTAGCCATGGCGTATAAACCGATATCTGAGACGATAACCGACTATACAATAGAAAATACAGAATTAGACCTCATTTTAACTGGAATGCAAGCGATGATTGATCCGCCGAGAAGAGAAGTTAAAGATGCATTAGAGGAATGTCGACAAGCAGGTATTAAAATTGCAATGATTACAGGAGACCACAAATTAACAGCAATTGCTGTAGCCAAAGAATTAGGACTAATGCGCCAATATTCCGGAGCAATTACTGGAGTGGAATTAAATGATGTGGCTCCTGAAATTTTGCAAAAAATGGTACAATATACGGATGTTTTTGCGAGAGTTAGTCCAGAGCAAAAAACAAAAATTCTCTCCGCGTATAAGGCGCGCAAAAATGTTTGTGCCATGACTGGAGATGGAGTTAATGATGCGCCCGCGTTAAAATTAGCAGATATTGGAGTTGCAATGGGAATTACAGGAACAGATGTTGCAAAGGAAGCAGCCGATATGACGCTCGCTGATGACAATTTTACCACCATTGTAGCTGCAGTAAAGGAAGGGCGAATTATTTACAATAATATCAAAAAATTCATTTTTTATTTACTGTCAAGCAATATCGGAGAAATTCTGGTTGTTTTTATAGCCATTGTTTTTGCCATTGGAGGCGTTGATTTTGCTCCTTTAGTC
>CAYGYC010000001.1:19181-24984 GCA_964353755.1 uncultured archaeon
CTTTAGTCGCCATCCACATTCTTACAATAAATCTGGTAACCGATGGACTTCCAGGAACGGCATTGGCTTTTGATCCGCCAAGTACAGGAGTTATGCAGAAACCTCCTAGGGATCCAAATGAACCAATCCTTACTAAGCGGGATTTAATCAATATAAGCGTGGTCGGGATAACGATTACCATTGGAACCTTGATAGCATTTGTAATAGGATTAGATTTTGCTAATTTTAAAGGACTGACTGGCGATAATTTTATGTTTTATGCGCAAACCTTTGCCTTCTTAACCTTATCACTTTCTCAATTTGTAAATGTGTTTCTTTGTCGAGAGCAAACAAAGTCGATATTCAAAGGGCCCGCTATAAACAAAATTTTAATTATCGCAGTAATGAGTTCAATAGGTTTTCTTCTTTTGGTAATTTATGTTCCAGGGTTAGCCACTATTTTTCATACGTATCCAATAGGATTGCTGGAATGGGGCATAATTATTCTCCTTAGTTTATCCCTTTTAGTGGTGGTTGAAGTATTTAAAGCAATTTGGGCGTTTATTGATAATCCCAAACGCAAACAACTTCAATATTATGTAAAACGCATAGAAAACATTAAACAGCGTTACCAGGATTAGCAATATTACCAATTTTCTCTTCTATCTTTCTTTTTTGTTGCTGGTTCTTTCAGGTGGATAACTATCTGCTCCACTAAAGTTTTGTTGAGTTTTTAAGGTTATTTTTAAAAAGAGTTTAAATATTAGCTATCTTTCTATTCCAATATTTTAAGGAGATATTTAATGCAGATCAACAAGGGTGACGAGTTAAATGAGTTACTGATGAAATTTGGAATGTCAACGCATTTATATGCAGCGGCGATAGTATCTAGAGACGGCTTTATCATTGCATCAGTGATGGAGAATTCGATTCCCGGGAATGGTGGTAAAAGTTTAAATGATGAGCTCATTGCGGGGATGGCTGCTGAAATGATTGTATTAGGAGAACGGACAACTGAAGAATTACTCAAAACTACGCCGCAGCGAGTTATTATCGATTCAGAATTAGGCACAATTGTGCTAGTTACTGCGGGAAAGGAAGCGGTTATTATTACTCTAATTAATCGAGAGAATTTAGGACTTACCCTTCTCCACCTTACCAAACTTTCACGTGATATAACAAAAATTTTACAAGTGCAAAATCAAGTTTAATTGGACTACTCGCCTTTATCGCGTGAAAACAATATTTATTAGACTTAAAAGATGGAGAAAAATTGTCCGAATATTGCATGACCTTGATAATAAGCCCGTTTCCCGAAAAGTATAAATATGCAGGTCCCATTTGCTATTTCCAGCGGTAATTTTTCACCATTCGGATGATTCTCTAGAAATCTTTTAAGCATTGCTTATTTAGATAATAAGCATATGATAATTAAAAATTTTGATACCTTAATATCGAAGGGTGAAACAGCGCAAGAATCACAGGCAAGAAAAACGATGTTAGAGTTATTGGAAGTTGGGATCAATGCTGTTTTACCCCGAAATATTATTCCGAATCTAGTAAGAGTGGAAAATAATAGTCTAATTATTCAAAATCTCGTGTTGGATTTATCACGAATCAGGAATATTTATGTGGTTGGGGGAGGGAAAGCAAGTGGTGCAATGGCCGAAGAGCTGGAGCAAAGATTGCAATCCCATATTACAGCGGGATTGGTAAATATTCCTGAAGGGACAAAACAAAACTATAAAACTCACATCATCCAACTCAATGAGGCAGCGCATCCCATTCCTTCGGAAAGTGGAATGATCGGGGCGCGAAAAATAGTAGAACTCGTAAAGCAAGTTCAAGAAAATGATTTAATTATCGTGTTGTTGAGTGGAGGGGGATCTGCTCTCCTCCCATTACCCGTGAATTCAATCTCTTTAAATGAATTTAAAATTCTAAATCAATCTCTTATCAAGTCTGGGGCTCCAGTTCAAGAAATCAATACGGTAAGAAAACATTGTTCTCAAATTGCGGGGGGTCAGTTAGCAAAATATGGCTATCCTGCCAATATAATCACTCTTATTCTTTCCGATGTAATTGATGGGTCAATGGATTCCATCGCATCTGGTCCGACTGTACCTGATCCTACAACATATTATCAAACAATAAAGATTTTAAAGAATTATCGGTTATGGGAGACTTTACCTCCTTCAATTGTTCAGCATCTTCAAAGGGGTTTAGAGAAAGAAATTCCTGAAACTCCAAAACCCACTGATAAATTCTTTTCTAAAACGCATACCTTAATTATAGGGGATATTAAAATAGCCTGTGAATCCATTAAACAATCGGCAAGCCAAAAAGGAATCCAAAGTTATATTTATTCAGAAGCGCTTACTGGAGAAGCACGCGATGTTGGGCGAGAATATTTACAATATGCCAAGAATTGGTATCCTAAAATGTTGAATAAACAATCGAAGCCGCTCCTATTAATTGCGGGGGGCGAAACAACAGTTACGGTAAAAGGTAAAGGTACAGGTGGGCGATGTCAAGAGATGGGGTTGGCAATGATTTCTGAATTTGAAAATTTACCCGAAATGGTATTTGCCGCAATGGGAACGGACGGGATTGATGGGTTTACTGATGCCGCCGGAATCATTATTGATAGATATTCTGCGAGATTAATGAAGCAGAAGAAATTAGATCAGAATAAATTTCTCAACAACAATGATTCCTTTCATTTTTTTGATCGGCTTGGAGATTCTTTAATTTATACAGGTCCAACAGGAACAAATGTGAATGATTTAATGCTCATTGGTATATTTTAATAGTATAACTTTCTAGATTCTTCTAAAAATCGACTAAATTTTGTGGGGTTGTTAAAAGTTTTAGTAAATTTTCAAATTCGTAATTAGTTACTTTCCCTAATTTTATCTTCTGCCCATTAATTTTAATTATTCTCGCCTTAGTATGGAGACTAAGTTCGGTAATGAGAATTTGGGCCCATTGAAGTTTTTTCAATTTATTTTCGGTCGCTAGTTCATCGTGTTCTAAATAAGGTTTGGAAAATTTTCCAATAATGTTTCCAAAATCAAATCCGAACAAAATAATCTGCAATCCTCCCATTGCTTCTGCGAAATAAACACCTCTATCTCCATCTGTAAAACCCCCATAATTTTTCAGAGAGGAGAAAGGTTTATTTTGCGTAGTACCCATTATTTCGCCGGGAAATAAAGGGAAATACTGCTTTATTGTATCCATATTATCACCATGTGCGTGAATAATAATCACGGACCCCTTTTTATTGGCAGTTATTAAATCTGATATCCGTCCGTCTAGGTCGCTTAGTATAATCTGTGGGATAATATTATATTCTAATAAGGCAGAAGTGGCCCCATCTGCTGCAATATGAATGTACTCTTCAAGATGAAGCGACGAATCTCGTAATAATTTTAGATGATAAGGAAGCGATGGTCCGCACCCATAGATGAAAATTATATTTTTCTCAATTAATTGTTTTAAATGTGCAATCCCCTTTTTGTTCCGTAATAAATCATTAAGTATTAAAGCGGAATCTCTATCTTTTTGAGGATCATATCCAAAATCAGCAATAATTTTATAGTACCATTGCTTCCACTGTTTCCAATCCATAAATTTAGGTAATTTTCAATTCCATAAAAATTTTACTATCCAATTATGCCTCAATTTGTAAGAAAATTATAAAAATTTTAAATACTTGAGTAAGGTAATTATTTTTCGTTGAACTATTAATAATTTATTATTACCGATTTAGGTAAAGATTAGGCGATATTTCAGAGCAATTTATGAAAACCACCCTTTTAAATATTTTTGTCGCTATTTATTCGCCATCTACTTGTAAGAAATCGTTTTAAAACACCCATATTCCCCGGAGAATACTCGCTTTTTTGTTCTCTATTATAAATCCTATCTATCATGAATCAGAATTCAGAAAAACCGGTTGAGATAAGGCAATTGCCCGAACCAGATCTGAAATCGCTCCACTGTCCTTTCTGTAATTCGAGTAATCTTGCTATAAATCATTCCAGATGGCGTACTATTGCCGATACTGGCACCAAACAGGTCAGAAAATGGCTAGAATTTGAGAGTATTCATTTAAAATGCAATGCCTGTGCCTGTATTTTTCCCTTCAAAAGAGAGGAGATCATCCCCGGTCTATCTGCTACCAAAGAAGTGTTAGAGAATGTGCTGCTCTATCATTTTAAATTTGGCAATTCGGAACAAAAAACAGTTGAATTAATGGAAACTTTTTATTCTGTGCAATTAAAGCCCAAGACGATTTTGAAATGGATAAAACGCTTCGGGAAAGCCTATTGTAAAGCGAATGATCCCCTCTTTAAAACGAACTTTGAAACCTGTAGCGGGCATTTAGCCCTCGATGGCACGTTCCCCAAATGTAGTTTCCAAAAAGAAGACGAATTACTGGCACCGGCTAATGGAAAAAAAAAGCAGGTGCCCTGGGTGTATCTGACTGCCTTACCGGACGGAACCTTATGTGCTATCTGGGAAGAGGCGAAAACGAAGAGGATATAACGAACTTATGTCGGCTCTTGCAAAAAGCCTTAAAGGGCGCCCCCAAATCGGTCGTCATTGATTATAAATCGGCCTGGGAGGTCGGGATCAAAAAAGTATTTCCGACTACCCTCCTCATCCGCGATGGGTTTCATACCGTCCGGCTTCTGAATACCGCCATCCTCAAAGAATTAATGACGATATCCGAACCGATGTTTGCTTCAGTCATTAGAGAGACGAAAAGATTAGCCGCTTTGATTAAGAGAGACCAATGGCAGGGAAACGGCGTTAAATTTGCGCCACAGAATCCGGTGATTAAGGAGTTCAAATACTTTTATGCATTACTCACCAATTTATCCAAGATTATGGCGTTGCAGCACTTTAAGACAGCCCTTGATCGCGTTATCTGGAAATTAAGAAGTTTAAATACAGATCATGCGCATATTTTATGGAATGAATTGATCTATCGTCTACCTACTCATGGGTTGACCGAAAGAAATGTAAAATATTATAAGATCAAGCTGAGAGGTGCCCTCTCACTGGTCATGAGGCAGTTTAGATGGCAAGTAGAACGGGCGAAAAAAGAGTTTACGCAGGTCAAATACTTACTGGTAAAAAGACCGGAGCATTGTTCTGAACGCCAGACTCAATTCTTAACGGCGTATTTGAAAAAATTTCCAGCCCTTCAAAAGTATCGAGCTTTATCTTTGCGAATATCTGATATTTATCATAGGGCACCAGAATTATTAACCGATTCGATCATTACGGGAATAAAATTGTGGGAGGATGCCATCCAGCCATTAACTGCCGCCGTTACGACCCTAAAAAAGCATGTCAAAGAGATCCTCAATTTTAAAGCTGTATTTCCGAAAGGGACCCCGTTTGCATCTTATAAAAAAGTCAGGACCAGCCCCGAATGTAAAATGCGAAAAATTAAGGACGTGTATCGAAATAGATACGGGTTCCGGACCCCTGGCATGTCTCAATTATATTTAGAAAATGAACTAAAATGCCCTGTGATTATAAGTTGAGGGAAAAAAATTTAAAATAGTAACTTAACGAAAAATAATTACCTTACTCAAATACTTTTAATTTTTTTAAAGCATAAAAATTAAAAAGCGCTAGTTGATCCGTTTTTTGTATCTCCATAATTTAAAAATATGTGAGTAGGCGAATATACCTAAATCGAAAATAAGAAAATAAGCAAAGTTAATTTAAATAAAAAAGATAAAACAAAAGAAGAGGTTTTAGATAGAAGGTGAAATAAATGGCAAAAAAACCAGCAGCAAAG
>CAYGYC010000001.1:25084-43921 GCA_964353755.1 uncultured archaeon
CCAGCAGCACCAGCAGCAAAGCCAGCAGCACCAGCAGCAAAGCCAGCAGCACCAGCAGCAAAGCCAGCAGCACCAGTAGAAAAACTTCCTTATAATATACCAGATAATTTGAAATATACCGAAAAGCACGTATGGGCGAAAGAAGATGGCGCAAATATTCGAATTGGAATAACAGATTTTGCTAAAAAATCACTAAAGGAAATAGTTTTCGTAGGTTTGAATGTAAATGTGGGCGATACAGTAGAAGTTGGGTCGGATGCTCCGATTGCAGAAATTGAATCCACAAAGGCAGTAGGTGAAATATTTGCTCCAGTTGCAGGAGAAGTGGTTGAAGTAAATGAAGCCTTACAGGACGATCCCGAAGCAAATCTTTCTGATTCTTATGGGAAAGGTTGGATATTTTTAATAAAACCTTCCAATAAAGCTGCTGATATGGCGAAACTACTTAATGCTGCCAAATATACTGAAGTAGTAAAGAAAGAAATGGCTAAAAAATAAACCTATACTTTCTAATTTTTTTTCACTGTTACTTATTTTTGCTTTTCATTCTCTTGCACGAAAAAAACAGCATTACAGGTATAAGGAGTATTTTTATGGATAAAGTACTTAAGAAGATAGGGCTGATAATAAATCCAATAGCCGGCATGGGCGGATTAGTGAAGCAAATTGTTTTACTACGCTAAACTGTGGGGCTAAAAGGAACGGATGGCGAAGATATATTAGAAAAGGCAAAAGCTCTCGGATCGAAGCCAGTCTCTCCGTTTAGAGCTCAAGAAATGCTTAACGTTTTATTGCCGATTAAAAAGCAACTCCAAATTTATACCATGTCTGCTGAAATGGGGGAAGATGAGCTTAAGGCCGCGGGTTTTTCTCCAATAGTTGTAGGGACAATAAATTCTGGGAATACTTCTGCTAAAGATACCATAAACGCTGCTAAAATGTTAAAGGAATATAACGTTCAACTAATCATTTTTGTAGGGGGCGATGGAACAGCTCGTGACATTCTTGATTCTATAGGACAAGAAATTCCGGTTTTGGGCTGTCCTAGCGGTGTGAAAATCCATTCTTCCTGTTTTGCGGTTAATCCTGAAGCATGTGCTCGTATAATCATGCGATTTTTATGGGATGAAATATCGCTAAGGGAAGCAGAAGTTATTGACGTAAATGAGGAAGCCTTTCGGAATAATGATTTAAAAGTGGAGCTGAAAGGCTATCTACTGGTTCCTTATGAACCTTCTCTTCTTCAAGGAGAAAAAGTGACGAGTCCTTCAACAATAGATGAACATGATAACCAATTAATGATTGCAAAATATATTGTTGAAAATTTAGAGGAGAATTACTATTATATTCTTGGATCTGGAACTACAGTCCGTGCAATAGCGGATGTTTTAGGGTTTGAGAAAACTTTACTTGGGGTAGATATTTGCTATCACAAGCAATTAATCGCTAAAGATGTGAATGAAAATCAAATTTTACAAATTATTGCTGGGAAAAAATCGAAAATCGTGGTATCTCCCATTGGAAATCAAGGTTTTATTTTTGGGAGAGGTTCATTGCAAATCAGTTCCAAAGTGATTCAGCAGGTAGGAAAAGAAAATATTATTGTAATAGCTACCCGATACAAGCTTTCCACGCTTCCACGGGGTTTTCTTCGAGTAGATACCCGAGATAAAGACTTAGATACAAGTCTAAAAGATTCATATATCCGGGTGATTGTAGATTATAATGAAATCCGGATTGTTAAAATTAAATGATAATGAAGTAGAATTAATATACCTACAAATAAAAGTTGAATAATAATTGTACCGCAAATTTTTAATTTAAAAAAATGTCAATTTGTATAAAAATAAGATTTTACGTTCTAATAGTAGTAAGATCAGTGCTAATCAATAATAAAATATTTTAAACGAAAGGGTGTGCTTTCTGAGTGCCCTCGCTGAAGGATAAATTGGTTTTAAACCTGAAAAAAATATTTCATCGGCCTACAGTGCAAATAGGGAAAGCTAATGTAATATTATATATTTCTATTATTTTAATTTTCATATTAGCACTTCTTTTACGGATACTTCCATCTTTACGATATATTACAGAATTACGTGCTCTAGATCCATTTGCTCAATTTAAATCTGCAAGATACATTATTGAAAATGGGCTGCCAGCTTTTTTTCAATGGATAGATTATACGGCTTGGGCACCCAATGGAGTGACTCAGGGTGCCTATTTATATTTAGGTACTCCCTTTAGTGGTGTATTCTTCTATTACTTTTTTCACTTCTTGGGGATAAACATATCCATTTATGATACGTGTGCTGCCGTTCCGGCTATTATAGGTGCGCTATGTTGCATTCCAATGTATTTTCTAGGTAAAGAGTTGGCTGGAAATAAGAAAACCGGGTTGCTTGCTGCATTTTTCTTGGCGATTTGCGTAGGATTTCAAGCACGGACTATAAGTGGTTTTTTTGATAATGAGCCCGTAGGTCTTTTTGGGATGATTGTATGTTTCTATGGTTTTATCAAATCTCTTAAGACGGGATCAATTCCATATGCAGTTTTATCTGGGATAGGATTAGCAATTTTAGGTGGAAGTTGGGGAGCGTATACCTATGTTTGGGATATTTTGCCTTTAACTGTTTTATTTTTAATTCTCTTAAAAAAATATTCCTCGAGGCTTCTCTTAACTTATAGTATCACATTCGCCCTCGGTCTATTAGCGACTGTCGTTCAACCCAAGACTGCGTGGGATGTAATCCTCTCTGGAGAGGCTATAATTAATATGGGGCTATTAGGTTTATGTCTTCTCATCGAATTGTACCGGCGCTTTAAAATAACTGCCGCTTATAATTATGTGAAAATTCATTGGAAACTGATTCTTCGGGTTTCACTTTTTGGCCTATTAATTCTCCTGATTATTACAAGTATTACTGGATCCCTTCAAGCCTTTATTGGTGATTTTATAGGCGGCGATGTAATTAGCCTAACTGGAGGGCGATATTTTACAGTTATATTTCCTTTTCTCGCTTCTTTAACTATCCAATCAGTAGCGGAGCATATGCCCTCCGCATGGGGATTATTTTATTATGATTTTGAATTTCTATTATTTCTATTTCCCTTGGGGCTCTATTTTCTCTTTAAGCGATTATATGAAGAAGATATATTAATTATCCTTTTCGGTCTAACAACCGTCTATTTTGCTAGTTCAATGAGCCGTGTTCATATAGTTTTTTCTGTTGCAATTTGTTTAATTGCAGCATTCGGATTAGCGAGTTTAATTAAACCCTTCTCCTTAGTGATACGAAAGAAGTTTATGACAGTCCGTCGCAGGAAACGGACAACATCCATTGTAACTAGGGAAATAAGTGTTGCAATCTTTTCACTTATGTTTTTCTTTTTGATGTTCACCTCCATTCATGGAACCTATAATGCCGCCTATATCTATGCACAACAAGGAATGGGGAATGATTTTCGTGAAGCCTATGCATGGATGCGCTCGAATTTACCTTCCGATACTGTTATAGTAGCATGGTGGGATTATGGGTATGAAATGAGTGTGGTAGGCGAAATTACTACCGTAGTTGACAATGGAACTTGGAATACCACTGCAATGGGAAAGGTAGGACGCCAATTTATGGCTACTGATGAATTGGAGGCTATACAGATATTGGGTAGCTCATGGGATGCTGAATATGTACTGGTCAGTTGGAGTTACTTTTACCCTAATGGTGGTGGTGACGAAGGGAAATGGCAGTGGATGATTCGGATTGCCTATGAGACGCTGCTAAACTCACAATATGCCATAGAGATTGGTTCCCGATGGAATGAAACTTCATATAAACCAACTTGCGAATTCTTCGATACTATGCTCTGGAGAATGCTTACCTACGGTGAGGCTATGATCGATTATGTGGGTAATGAAGGACTTTTTGAAGATCTCTATTCACAAGGTCATCCTATGTTCTATTTTCTCGCCAGAATGAATTGGGCGGACCCCTGGAAACCTGGCACGTACGCGCAACAAGGGCAATGGTTAGATGATTCCGGGCATCTCTGGAAGGAACATAATCCAGCAGTCGGAGCTGGAATGCTCGATGATGGGTTTGTACAATACGATTACGATGCAGAGGATGATACCGTGGGGCAATTTGCCAACTTGAATTATTTCTCACCCGCGTTTTTTTCCTCCGGGCATCTGGTAAAAATCTTTAAAATAGACTATGATAAAGCTAAACTCAGAGCGGAAATTACCGATTCCTCTCAATTATACAATAACAGTATTGCAGAAGTAACTATAAACAATAATGGACAGACCAATTTGGACATAAGCTCCGTTTCAATTGATGGGAAAGCGGTGAATTTTGTCCCAATATCAGGGGCAACTTCTGGTTTAAAACCTGGACAACACTGCCAAATAAAAGCTTATGGTCCCAATCTCCCTCTTGGTCAAATCACCAATGGATCATCCTATACCGTAGATGTATCAGTGAGTGGCGGCTCCACAACTTACACGGCTACAAAAAAATTAATCGCAGAACCCTCCCATTTTATTAATATGACTATTGCCAAATCTCAAATACAAGCATTATCGAATGAGACAATTCTTGTGCCTATAACTAACATTGGAAATGATTTACTAGAGATTGCATCAGTTCAATTAAATAATCAGGCCCTTTCAAATTTTGGGACTTATTACTCATCAATAGGAGAAAATCAAATCGATATTTATTGTAATTTTACCGAAACGGGGTTTTCTCCTACGAATGTAACAGCCATAAAAGGAGATTTAGTTAATTTTCATGTATCCAACTTAGTTCCTGGAACTACAATTAAGTTTGGGATGGAGGAATTTGATAAAGAAACCCAAATTAATTATGGTCAAACCAAGATTCTCTCCATTGGAGCAACCCATAATGGGACCTATCCATTTTATTGTTATGATATATTATGGCCACCTGATACCTATAACGTGGGAAATCTAACGATTTCAGCTGGAACAATTCAAGAACACTGGAATTACAAGTTTATTCCAGTGAATGAAACAAAAATCCTCAAGATAGTAAGTTCTCAACAACTTACTCCGAATCAATTCATTAATCTTACCATCTCAACTAATTCCATTGAAAATATTTCTCGAGCTTTTCGAAACCTTCAAGTATTTTCGGGGAGTAGTTGCCTAACGGCTTTGGATAAACGTGCATTTGCTAATGAATCCGTTTATCTCTCCTTTAAGAATACTGGTGCTTTCAATGAAGTTATAGATCATATTTGGCTTAACGGAGAAATTTTTGATATTTATTCCACCCCGAATCCCTATGGACTTTCTTTGCAAAGAAATTCAACTGCTAATTTTCGGCTTACTTTTCCGCATGATATTTTAAATTTGAATATCACCTCTCCATACGATCCACGACCTTTGCAGGTCAATATCACATTAAAAAATTCACGTATAATGGATCTTGAATCCCAACACAAACCCTCTTTGCAAATAAGTAATACCTTTTCTCTTTATAACCTTACAATAAAAGATGAAATATTCTCAAATGAAACCGTCTTTCTTAATGTTACAAATAAAGGATCAAAAGCCATTGAAATAAGCGATGTATGGATTAATAATGTTAGTACCACAGTTTTTTCGGTTAGCGGATCCCCAGTAATAAATCCTGGTATCACAAAGAGATTTAATGTCACTTCAAGGCTTAATTTGAATTTTCTTGATGCTTCTCAAATACTAGTCCGAACATATGAAGGACCTTATTCTCTAATAACGCGAAAAGTTGGTCTCTCTGGAAAAATTAACATTACCTGGAGTGAAGCCTACCAAAACAATCAAACCACTTTCTTAAAAGTAACAAATTTACGAGGCACTCCAATAACCGTTAAATCTGTATCCATTAATTCAATTCAAGCTGCTAGTTTTAAGCCTATTTCTGCTTCATTCCAGCCCTTGCCCGATTCATTTAAAACAGTTCCAGGGTATGGGTCCCAATTCTTTAATATGACAATGTCCAATTCGCAATTTATTACTTTAAACTACTCGACCCCATTAAAAATTAATTTAACAACATATGAAGGCGTTTATACACTTCATAATGCCACATGGGCCTATGCAATTAAGGTTAGTAAAGCATATGCCTTTACAAACAATACCGTTACTGTCGATGTTAAAAATGTTGGTAGATACCCTGTAACCATTAAGGATATCTTTCTCAATTCCACATCCACTTATTTCACAATAATAAATGGATCTTCCACTCCCCCACCAAATAGTATTACTATTTTAAAATTGATATCTACGAGCCCGCTATTATTTGGAAGCAAGCTTGTAATTAAAGCAGTTGCTAACTTTACAAATACGCTAAAGACGGTTTCCGATACATATCAAATGCCATTCGTTCTATATAATGGACCTAACATAACTATCGTTAAAAATTGGCCTAATACTGTCGCGTTCGATAATAGTACTATCATAAAGAATGATACCGTTTATGTAACCATTATGAATACAGGGAATACTACTTTTACTGTAATGAATTTCTTACTAAATAATACTCTCCATCAGTTTGGACGAATAGACAACAAAACAATTATGACATTCGAACCCTTACAAACTGCAACCTTTGTAAATCGTTCCCTAACCATTAATATAAATGCAAAAACGGGACAATTCCTTGCAATTAATGTAACGACTAATTTAATAGTGAGTGGACACAATCTGAGTACTTTATCCTTAATTAGAGTATTTTATAACAAAGCGAATATCACCATAATGGATGATCCCGCTACCTCTGCCACCCGTTACGTGAATTTTATTGAAGTACGAATTAACTTCTCAAATTTTGGAGATAGACCTTTAGTAATAAATTTACAAGCTGATGTGAAAATTAATGGCACCGCAAATTGGCCATATTTGACGGGGTCAATCACTTTGAATCCAGGGGAATCAATAGTTAAATATACCACTATTGACAAAATTACCTATCCTTCCCTTTATAGCAGCAGTTACCTAAAAATATCTGTTCAAAACGCGAAATTATCCACTCCCGCTTCTTTGATAATAGCGGTTCATGGGATTCCCCCATAATTTTTAAGGATTATCATTAAAGCCAATTACTAAAAATGAGTAATCAAGAGGAATCTCTTGGCCGCCCTCGACACCGTGCTGGATGGCCGAAACCCGGCGACGGGCGTACCGCCTGATAACCTTAGGGCGGGTCTACTTGCATGTGGATACAGGTAAATGAAGCATTGGCATAAAAAGCTCGTAGATTTTTATAGAAATGTATAGCTTTTTATAACTAATGGTAAGATTACCTACACCGGGTAATCCTACAATTAAAATTGGATCTTTTAAAATAGGTTTTTCTAAATATTTTAGAATTGAATTTTTCATTGAAAAATGTCACTTATTAATTTAGGTATATCGAAATATTATTCAGTTATAGAAAATTTTGCTTGTCCATTATTTTCTTGGATAATACTAATAATTTTTTGGGAAACTTTTTCTATGGCTGCTTGGGCATTCTTCATATTATCCGAAATAACTTCAATTCGATATTTTGGAGAACCTATCATGTTAATACTTACTGATGTTCCGTTGGCAGGGATGGTTTCTACTCCACTTCTCAGAGCTTTTTGAATTTGTAAAATACCATCCGGTCTGTAACATTGGATTTCGATAATGCCTAATATTTTAACCCAAGGGATTTCAACATGAATTTCAGCAATATCTGCGAATATTTGAACCCATTCGGCCGGTATTCCTTTTTGAGTAAGAATAGTCGGACCTTTTTGTTTAGCCGCCTCAAAGCCACTTAAAATATCCCCAAAGATATCATCCATTTTCCATCCTATTTCATTATATATCTCATCTAAAGTTTTGGATGTTTGATTAATTTGATTATATTTTTCTAAGGATTGTTCTAGTAAACTTTCCGCTTTTTGAGTACGTTTCCATTGTTTAACTTTATCCTTTTTGGTATTTTTAGTAACTCGCCGTAATGAAAGGTCAATGTGCCCCTTAGCCGGATTGACATTCAAAACTTTTGCCACAATTTTCTGCTTTTCTCGAACAAAATTTCGGATATTTCTCACCCAACTGGATGAGATTTCACTAATATGAATCATCCCTTCATTATTATTGTATTCATCTAATATGGCATAGGCTCCATGAGGTTCGACCCGGGTAATGGTCCCAACTACATATTCTCCCACTTCTGGCCAAGCACGTCTTTTTTTTACCATGATCAAGCTTCCAAAATATACCATTCTACTTACGAAATGAAATGTTCTTCATAAGAAATTTTACCCTAAAACTGCTAAAATCTTGGTTTTTACTTCGGCTTTGCTACCTTTCGGTACGGCGAGGACTTTTGAGCAAATCAAACACTTAACGGCAGTAGAGGCACATCCAAAAATAATTTGCTCATTCCCACAATCCAGACATTTCACTTTTAGAAATCTGCTTTTTGGGAGAGGAATAAGTTCTTCTTCATTATTCATAATTTTCTCCACTCCTACATTATATCTACTCGTTTGAGTCTAATTCCTTTAGTTTGTAATGTATAATTGCAATCCTTACAACGTAATCGGAACATGGCTTTTTTTGTGACTTTGGCGAATTTCTTTTGAATTGGTTTTGGTTGACTGCCATATCCTACCTTTTTTCGTCGATAGCGTCGAGCACCTTGCACCATTTTACTGTCTCTTCCTTTTTTATATAAACTAACCATATGGACCGTATAAGTTTTACAACGCGGGCAAAATTTCCGGAGTTCCTTCTTAATTTTCATAGTCAATCGTCTCGTGTTAAACCTATTACATTGGCTTTAAAATTTGTAATCCTTTTAGGATTATAAACTTTTTTTATTTACAACAGAATGAAAAGAAATTTAATAACTAAAGTCAATTCATCCAATATAAAGGTTGTTTTTTGAAACTATTAAAAAACTGGTTAGTTAAACACTCTAATCTTTATATTTATCAATTGGCTGAGCCATTTATGGTTAAATATTTTCAAAATCCGAAATTAATAGTAATTCGACAAAAATTATATGGAGGTTTTAAATATTCTAACAACAATTTTATTTTGAGTCACATTAGTAATTTAAACAAATTCAAAAAATGTGTTCAAATTTAAAAATTAAACCATTGAGATAAAAGTCATAATTGGAAGGGTAAAATTATGTTTAAAGCGTCCTTAGATTCCGCTGGAAATTTTATTAAAATAATTGATGCATTAGCAACGATAATTGATTCTGCCACTTTTAAAGTGAGTAAAACAGGATTATCCATGAGAGCGATAGATCCTACGCATGTGGCTATGGTTGATTTAGAAATGCCCGCAAGCGTATTTAAAGACTATAGTTGCGATCAAACGCAGCCGATTCGAGTAAATTTAATTGATTTGAATCGGTTTATGAAGCGGGGATCAGCGGGCGATGCGCTGGAACTATCATTGGATCAGCAACGTAATAAACTTAAGATAAAATTCCAAAAAGGTAAATCAACTAGAACCTTTTCTCTTAGTCTTGTAGCAGAAGGCGAAGATGAAGTAACTCAGATTCCAAACATTGAATTTAGCGCAAAATTTAGTTTAAATACCGAAGATCTTCAACGGGCAATTAAAGATGCGCAAATTGTGGGTGATTACATTACTTTTTCAATTTCAGAAGCGCTTTTAACATTAGAAGCCAGTGGCGATAGTGGTGATGTAACCATAGAATTTGAGGAATTTCCAGAACCTCCCACAATAAAAGGAAAACAGAGTGCAATATATTCTCTAGAGTTTTTAGCTGATATCATTAAAGCTGGATCTGTTTCTGGGACAGTGGCTGCTGAATTTTCGTCTGAAATGCCTATACGGTTCCAGTTTCCACTTGAACCTGAGGGAAAAATTATATATTTCTTGGCTCCGCGTGTTGAGGAAGAAGAAGAGGAAACCGAAGAAGTGGGTGCAGGAGAAACCGAGGTTAAAGAAGAAGAATTTGAAGAAGAAGAAGTTGAAAAAGAAGAAGATGTTGAAAAAGAAGATACTGGAGAAGAATAAGTTATTATTTTCTTTTAATTTTTTCTCGTAAAGGGTTTCACTATTGCAAAATATTTTCATTAATTATTTTCCCTTTTCAAAGCTGGCAGCTGAACATTTACAAAAATTAGAGATTGACATTCGCACCCTGCCCATTAGTTTTCCCATTTCATTTAAAGAGGCATATGAACGACTGTTAGATCTTATAGATAAGAATTTGATACCCGAAAAAGTTAATACTTCTTTAACTTCTCCAGAAGTCATAATTTACGCGATTATGCGTGTCTTTATTGAAATTCTTAATGAAGACCTCTTAAGAAATCGATTTGCTGAAGCTTATTCCAAACGAACAGAAAAAATCCTTCTTTCGGAGATGACCTCGAATTCCTTAGTAAAATTAGCCTCTACTACCTTTGAATGGGAATTAAAAGAAGAGGAGCATATCGCCACTAGGACATACAATTGGATATTGCGATTTAATAATTTTCTCGAAATTGCTCCAAGTCTTATGGCTAATGATTGGAAATTAATTAATCAGCATGTGCAAAACGGCTGGGTTTTTTTAACAAAAGAAAAAATTATTCGGCTGCTGGCTGAACAGACAAAAATATATATTGGAAAACGGAGAATTTCGCAACAGGAACTTCCAAAATTACCAGAAAGTTATGATTTATACTTAACCGAATTAAAATCAAAAATAAATGAGTTACGAGCGAAATTTGAATCCCAAAAAGTGTATTCTGACCAAATTTTGAAAAGTGCCTACCCGCCTTGTGTTAATGGTGTGCTTGAAAAAGCGGAGAAAGGGGAAAATCTGGCTCATCCAGAACGATTGTTTATCACCTTTTTCCTATTAAATATCGGTCATTCAGTTTCCGATGTAGTCGATATTTTTAGGAATCAACCTGATTTTAAAGAAGAAATGACACGATATCAAGTTGAATTTTCTGCGGGGCAACGTGGAGGTGGGACGAAATATACATCATTTGGCTGCCCTAAATTGATAACTTACGGTATTTGCAAAAAAGAATTGGACTTATGGTGTAGCAAAGGGATCATTTTTAATAAACCCTTTAAAAATCCTTTACGATATTATCGTGCCAAGATTTACAAATTTAATAAGGAAAAAACCGACCAAAACAAAAAATCATAAGGTTCCCAATCCTTTGCATAGTAAAAAAATGGCGGCACTCATTGGAAGTTCAATGGATTCCTCTTTAAAAGGACCGAAAGTTTCCTCCCCCATTCTGAATTGGGGTGCCTCTTTCACGAATATTTTTTGAGTCCCTTGAAAGACCTGGGCATGAGCAAAGGGATCAAATGTTTTCAGTTCTTCATAAGATAATTTCTTAACCAGGAAACCCGTCTTTCCATGAAGAGATCCTGGAAGTCTGATTAATCGATGAACATCAATACTGACAGGTTCGTCTATTTTTCCTCCATATTTTTTAATAGCTGTTTCAATTAATTTTTGCCACCTTTTTTCTCCTACATGTTTAAAGGACCATAAAGGATTTTTTGAATTGAGTTGGGAAATAATCTCGATTTGCGCCTGCCCAATATCGACATCTTTAGTAAAAAGTTGTTGTAATTCTTCCGGAGTACTCTCTCGCAATAATCGGAGAACTAATCGAGCCAGCCTTCCTCTCCAGCCTTTTTCAAGTATATTTGGTTTGACTTTTGCAATCGGAGAAAACCCGTGGTAGCTCGGGACCAGTCCTTTCCCTGTGATATAGTCAACAATTTCCCTACGTGCATTTGAATCCAGCATTTGAATACTATCAGCATGAACATGAATATGATATCCTCTCTGCCCAGAAAAAACAATATACAAGTCCTTATTCGGATTCAAACCGAAATCTTCAGAAAGGAACTCTTCTATAATAAAAAGGATTTCAGATTTTGCAATTTCCATGCAGGTATCGCACTCCCAGGTCATATCTTCAAAGGAATTCGAATTACAGTTTTTTGTAGGACAGATATTAGGGGCTGTACCAATGCCACTAGTTCCACATGTTTTGCATTGCCATTTATCGTGTTTTTCTTTGCAGGGGGTCGGAATGTGATCAATATCTAAATCAAAGATCAATTCGCAATCAATCAATGATTTTAATTTCATATTTGAGGCGTCTGGCGTTTTATATCGGGCAGCAGAACAGTAAATATGCCTGGGCACGTTAGAAACTATATGATTTAATAAATTTTCAAAATTCAAAAAACCTAAATGTCTCACAAATTTGTTTAAATCCCAATAGAAAAATCCAAATTCGTGATTTTCGATATCGGTAAGAAAATTATTTACTTGAAACTTGGACCTATAATATTCTTGAAACCGCTGAGCGAGAAATTTTTGCCTTTCACTTTCTTTCTCATTCACGCTTCTCACATTTTTTTACCTAAAATTAACTAGTAATAATTGGGAAAAAGAAATTAAAAACATATATCTTAGCTTATACTTAAAATAAAAAGAAAATAATCACCAATAAAATCAATAAGGTAAGTATTCTCTTCTCAACTGCTGGTCAAATATTCAGGAGTGAATTAATATCTATTCCAAAATTTATGATTTATGGGCAAGAGAAGCCAATTCAGAAGAATTAATAAAAATTGAAAGCGATTTCTTACAGCAGATTGAAACTTTCATCAAAAAGTTGCACAATAATCGAAAGAAGGCTCAAAATCAGATTATCTCCCTTTTAAATGAACAAAAAATAAATAATTTATCTTATATGATTGAGGGTCTGTATAAAATAAGGTTAAAAAAAGCCATAAATTTAATTATGAGTGGGAAATCGCTTCAAAAAAATATTCTATGTGTAGAAGAATTAAAGGTGTTTAGTTCGCTCAATGATGTTCTAAGAACGTATTTAGAGAATCTAACTCTTATATTAAAAGGCGAATCGCCTCAAGAATTTGTGAATGATGGATTGTATGAAGATTATCTTATAGTACGATTTTTAAGGGAGGTCCCTCAAATTATGGGGAGTGACCTAAAAGAATATGGTCCTTTTTTGATTGATGACATTGCAATTTTACCGAAAGAACATGTAGAACCTTTGTTGGAACACAAAGCAATTGTGTTAATTAAAAAAAGTCGATTATTATGAAATAAAAAAAGAAGAGAAAATTACATATACTCCTCTATTAAGGCTTGCCTGCGAAACAACACCTTACTATATAGGAGCCCGCCGACAACTCCTCCGCCCATACAAATCAGAATTGCGGCTGCGCTATTAACTAGCATCATAAAAATTACTAATATGTATCCTAATTCAAGTATACCAAACAAATTTCCACCCACTAATGTTATTCTTGATGCTATTACTACAAAAACCCAGACACTTAAACTACAGATAAGTCCGCTGAGGAAGCCATCATCCCACCTTTTGCAAAAAAGGCCTATCACAAATCCGGTAATAACCCACGTGAGTATAGCAGGCAAAACCATCATACTTAACATATTTTGTACATCTACACTAATTGCACCAAAAATATCTTGAAAAAATGGAGAAGAAGCATTTAGACTATAGAAACCTGATCCTAAAATATAGCCGATTATTGGGTTCATACCAGGGTAGGGATATGCTGGTGTGATTAATTGATAGAAATAGGACTGCCAGTTATCAACTAATAACATGAATAAAATGATTCCTAATCCTATAGCCAGGAAAAACCCGATAACAACCATTATTAAAACTCTTTTGAATCGTTTTGGACTAATATGTTCGTAAGCATCCATTTTTATCCCTCAATGATAAGATACTAAACTCCTAAAAAGGCTATTTTTTTATGTTTCTCTTATTTTTATATGTTTATAATAAAATAGCTCGTATTAATAATTATTTCTTTTGAAGTCATACTGGAAAAATACAAAAAAGTAATGACTTGATAAAAACATGGAATAAAGAATTAATTTAAATTATAAATTAGTCAAATATTAGGATACCTTATTCGCTTCTATTTTTTGAGCTTCGGTTTTTACGCTTCTTTTTTTTGAGCTTCTTTTTTTGGGAGCTTTTTCTTTTTTAATTTCTCCCTTTATTTGAGCTTCTTCGGTTTGGACTGCTTCTTTCTGAGCTGCTTCCTTTTCGGCCTCTTTTTTTAGGGCTTCCTCTTTCTTTTTTTGATATTTTCTTTGAATATCTTCATGTTGGGTCCAATTGACACAGCTCGTAAAAGGCCGGCTTCCCGCAATTTTAATATTAACCATGGGATAAGATTTGTTATATTTTTCCTGACAATAGGAGCAGAATTTACTAGGGGAGGGAGAGATTTTTCCACGTTGTGCGATTGGAAAAGAATTCTGACATTTTGGATAGTTGGTACAACCAATAAATCGTTTTTTGGTCGCTTTTGATCGTATAATTATTAAATTTCCGTCCTCACATTTATCACATTTTCCAATATAGCTCTGCTTTTGCCAGGTTTTTTTAATGGATACAGCGAGATCCGCCCCAATTAGATTTTCTTCATCTTTAATTGTCATTAAAATAGGTTCCAAAGTATTTCGAACATCGTCTAATACCTTAGCTTTAGTTAAATCGCCTTTTTCAATAATATCCATTTCTTTTTCTAGTTGGCGGGTCATTTCAATAGAAAGAACTTGAGGACAGTGTTGCGCCAAAACCTCAGAAACAGCAGCGCCAATATCGGAAATATGAATGCTTTTATCAAAGAGATAGCCCCGTTCATATAATTTATCAATAATACTTGCACGGGTGGCTTTAGTTCCAATTTCTTCTTTTTCCATAAATTTTCTTAACGAATTTTGATTAAATCGTGAAGGTGAAGAACTATATTTTTCTATTAAATCCATAGAAAGTTTCATTTTTTGCCCTATTTCAATTTTTGGAAGGATTATTTCTTTTGATCTTGCAAAAGGATAATATTTCATCCAACCTAACTCTTTAATTTGGCGTCCTCTTAAATAAAAGTTATATTTTTCTAATTCTAATAATACTCGAATGGATGTGACGATAGCAGGGTCACCAAAAAGGGCCAGAAATCTGCGAACAACTAAATCATAGATATTTTGTTCTAGGTTAGAAAGTTTTTTGGTAGGGATTTCTCCAGTAGGCAAAATTGGAGGATGAGCCGGGTCAGTTTTTTTTCCTTCAGAAGGGATTAATTTTGATTTACTCAATAATTCTTCAATATCGTCTATATAAGATCCAATTTGTTTTAATTTAGTTAAAATATCCTTTATATCTATGGTTTCTGGTATAATTTCACTAGATGTTCTCGGATAACTTATATAGGCACTTAAATACAGCCGTTCGGCAATATCAAGGGTTTGAGTAGGAGAATAGCCAAAATATCGAAAACTTTCAGATTGTAAACTACTCAGGCTAAGAGGTATAGGAGGAGCCGTTGTTAAATCTTTTGATTGAATATCTGTGACAGTTCCTTCTTTATTCTGACAATTTTTTAAGGTCTCTTCTGCTTCCTTTTTATATTTTATTTTCCCCTCGGAAAAATCTACGGTATATTCTTTTCCATTTAGTACAGTGCTTGCATTGATTTGCCAATAGGGTATCGGTACGAACATGTTAATTTTCTTTTCGCGCTCAAAGACCGTATCTAATGTGGGACCTTGGACGCGTCCTATACTTAATAGGTAATAATGAATTCCCTCACCTTTTTTGGCAGCTACTGTTAAGGCATGCGTTAGATTAATACCATAAATATAATCGACTTCGTGCCTGCAAAGTCCTGCATCAATTAAAGTGAAATCGAGTTTATTGAGAGGATTTTTAAAGGATTCTAGAATATCTTTTTTGGTTAAAGTTGAATATTTCATTCTTTTAGCTATATTTACTGCTGCGGAACCACAACAATATTTTAAAACATTAAAACCTATAGTAGCTCCTTCTAAATCATAATCACAAGCATTTATGAATTGATCACATTGTGATGAGAGGTCTTCGACATTCTTAATTAAATTTTCAATATCTAACGCCATTTTTTTCTGTTTCTTACTTTTTGCCCTTTTTAATACTTCATTGGCAGGAACCCATTTTATATCAAAGATGGGATAGACCCAGCCTTTCTGACCTGGTTGTTTGATTTCTTCGACAGTAAATAAATGTCCTAATGCAGAAACAATAATTAAATCAGTATTATCTCTTTTAGCCTGATAGTAGGTCACTCCATTAACAATTTTCTTTTTGGGTTTGCCATCCTCATCTAAGATTTCAGAGATTTTTTTCATTGCTGTGGGTTTTTCCGTAATTATCATCGTCGCCATTGGCAATCAACTATTTTACTCAATCATGTATTAAGTTTAATTAATTAAAGTTAGAATATTTATTAAATATTTATTAATATTAAGAAAAAAAATTTACAAAAACGAGGGTCTAAAATGCACTATGGGGTTTTAGCGAAGACATACGAAGCGTTGGAATCGACCTCGAAACGATTAGAGATGACAGATATCTTAGTACAGCTTTTTAAAGAAACGCCTCCAGAAATTATTGATAAGGTTATCTTTCTTACTCAAGGAAAACTGCATCCCAGCTGGTTGGGCTTCCCTGAAATCGGGATTGCGGAAAAAACAGCAATTAAAGGCGTTGCCCAAGCAATAAATACTAAGCCAGAAGAGGTTGTTAAAGCGGTGAATAAATTTGGTGATCTTGGTTCAGCTTTAGAAAAACTTGAAAAAAAGCAAATTAAAGATCTACTTTCATTTACGGGAGAAAGAAAAAAAACCCGATTCTCATCTCCTATAACAGTAGAAGAAGTATATAAAGAACTTGATGAAATTGCTCAAGTCTCAGGAACCGGATCGGCGGATGTCAAAGTTCAGAAGTTAGCCGATTTATTACGAAGCGTCGAAGCCAAAGCAGGAAAATGGATATTAAGGGCCGTACTGGGTAAATTACGGTTCGGCATTGCAGATCAAACGATTCTGGATGCCTTAGCCGTTACTTTTACTGGCGATAAAAAAAATAAAGAAATTATTGAAAGAGGCTATAATATTCATCCGAATTTAGGAGAAATTGCGAAACTATTATCAACGAAAGGATTAGATGCTATTACAAAAATGAAAATCGAAATCTTCACTCCTGTACGGATGATGCTGGCTCAACGCTTATCCTCTATCGACGAAATTTTAGAAAAACTCGGGGGTAAATGTGGAGTAGAACGAAAATACGACGGGGAACGAATCCAAGCTCATAAATCGGGAAAAGAAGTAAAATTATTTTCCCGAAATTTAGAAAATCCCACGTCTCAATATCCAGATGTTTGCGAGTTAATTCGTTCACTAAAAGCCAATGAAGTCGTGGTTGAAGGCGAATGCGTGGCTATTGATCCAGAAACTGGAGACCTCCGGCCATTCCAGGAGCTTATGCACCGCCGTCGGAGGTATTCTATTCAAGAAGCAAAGGATAAATACCCTATTTCCTTATTTCTTTTTGATATTTTAAAAATCGGGGAGAAAGACCTTCTCGATGAACCCTATCCCACGCGTCGAAAATATTTAGAAGGAATTATTGAAGAAACGAAGCGGCTAAAATTAGCGACGGCTTTAATTTCGGATAGTGTTCCCGAAATCCAAACGTTTTTCGATTCTTCCATTGAATCAGGATGTGAAGGGATCATTGCCAAATCAGTTCAATCCGATTCGATATACCAACCTGGCGCCCGTGGGTGGCTCTGGGTGAAACTCAAGCAATCCTATCAAAAATTGGCAGATACAATTGATGTAGTTATTGTAGGAGCTTATTTTGGCCGTGGAAAGCGCGCGCAGATGTATGGGGCGCTTCTGTGTGCTGTACTTGACAAAAACGATGGAACCTACAAGACTATTTCAAAAGTCGGTTCGGGGTTCCGCGATACCGACCTCATCGAAAACATGAAGAAATTTGAAGAAATTAAGAGCGATACAAAACCTTTGCAAGTGGTTTCAGTAATCAAACCCCTACCGGATATCTGGTTTGAACCGAAATTAGTGGCTGAAATAAGAGGAGACGAGATTACACTATCAACAGTGCATTCTGCTGGATTTGGCGAGATAAGACCAAATTCTGGCTTAGCAGTTCGATTTCCAAGGTTTATTCGTTGGAGAGAAGACAAATCCGCAGAAGACAGCACTACCACGGATGAAATTATAGAGATGTATAAACAGCAAATAAAACAGGTTTAATAATGTTATCTCTCTAGATCATTTTTTTATTTTAAATAATTCAAATCTTATTTTGCAATCGATTTCTTATATTATTCAATAGTCGTCTAATTCTCTCATAGTTTTTAGGTCCAATTTCTTATCCAGCGCCTGAATTTTTTTCATTAGGTGTATAATTTTCGTTTGCGTAGCAGGAGTTATTTTTGATCGGAGTTGCTGGAAGAGTTCATTCTTCGAATAAAAGATAATTTGGCAACCATTTTTTTCCTGAACTAAATTAATTCTGCCTTTTAGGAGAAAAATTTTCATTTTTCTTGCCAATTCAGTATATATTTCCCATTCTTTAATACTTATTGAAGCAAAACTCTTTTTAAACTCGATAATTATATCAAATTTTTACCCTTCTTCTAAATACACACATTTTCCTTTTATATTAAGGGGTCTTTTAGTAAAATCATGAATAATACCATCAGGAATAGCAAACTTATGCTTGTAATTCTTTAAAGCAGGAGAATATACCTTAAATTGATGTATATTATGTAAAATTCCCATACAATCCTTAGCAAATTTATCAAAAATTCTTCCTTCTCGAGTAATTGTATATGCGACATGTTTTCAAATTGTATATGCGACATGTTTTCAATTTTTAAGGAGTCCTTCGAGAATAAAAGTCATGAAATCCCTCGAACCAGTT
>CAYGYC010000002.1:0-38678 GCA_964353755.1 uncultured archaeon
CCCGTATATCCACTCAACGATAAATGATTTTCGTTATTCTATTGCTAAAATCCTTCAGTGTGCCGAACAATCTGATGTCCAAGTAATGGTGCGCGGGCACCAGAAACCCCAGAATGCGTCCACTGAAAAAGCCAATTACCGGCTGTTTCTTCACGATATAGAGATGGCAGAGAAACGAATTCTCAAACTACTTGCAAAAGGCGCTTTAACGGCGCATTATATGATGCCCTATATTTTTCGCCGCACCCATTTCCAGCATGAATTGATCTACCGGATATTAATGCGCACACAACAATTCTGGATTACGAAATACCTGCGAGACCTCGAAGAAAAAAACCTGATTAAATCCTTTAATGAAGGAACTAAAATAAAATATATTCTTGTTTGAATAATGACTCTTCAACATAAATCCAAAATAGACTATAAATAGATCTTCAGATATTTAATATATGAATGGTATTAGGAGAGAACGAAGTGACACGAACAATAATTTTTACGGGCAAAGGTGGTGTCGGAAAAACGACCTGTGCCGCAGCCTCAGCCCTCCAATGTGCAAAAATTGGGAAAAAGACCCTGGTCATGTCCAGCGATCCCGTGCAAGCTCTTACGGATTGTTTAAACGTAGAGTTGGGTGTAGAGGAACCGAGAGAAATACGAAGTAATTTGTTTGGTCTGCAAATTGACTTAGAACGAGAAATCGATAAATACTATGGGACGGTTCGGAATTTTTTAATGCGGCTCTTCGAATCACGGGGTATCGAAACGGCGATTGCGAGTGAGATGGTTGCTTTACCAGGCTTGGATGAATTGGTTTCCATCTTAAAGATAACTGAATATCTTAATCAGTTTGAAGTCATAGTTTTGGATACCGCACCTACCGGGCATACCTTCCGGCTTCTGAGTTTTCCCCAAGTATTTAGTCTGTTCGGAAAGTCTATTCTCCGGATTCAACGCGGGATTATGAAAATTTTCGAGCCTCTCCGCGAACGCACGGAACAGGTCGTGCGCACGCCGATTCCAGATGAACTCTTCTTTGGGCAGATGGAAGGCTTAATTGAACGAGTCAATTCCATGCGAAATCTCCTTGTAGAATCCACGAAGACCACCGTGCGGATTGTTACGAATCTTGAAAAGATGGCCATTCTAGAAAGTGAACGGGCCTTAACTTTTATGAGCCTGTATGGCTTAAACGTGGATGCCCTGTGTGTAAATAAAGTGATTCCAGAAGGAATTAAAGATCCTTACTTTCAGAAATGGAAAGCCTCCCAAAGTGAGTATATGCGTCAGATTGAAACCAGCTTTTATCCGCTCAAAATTTTAAAGGTATATTTGAAAGAGGAAGAGGTTATCGGTCTAAAATCATTGGAAGCTGTAGCTACTGATATGTATGGGAAAAATGGTGACCCGTCCGAAATCTTTTCGCAGGAAAAACCCTTCACTCTCGAGACGGATCCAGAGGGCAATGTCATAATGACGATCAATTTACCATTTGCCAAAAAGGTAGGGGAAACCAAAATCCGCAAAAAAGGAGAAGAGCTTATCATACAATTGGGGGACTACAAGCGGATTTTATTGTTGCCCACCATTGCCCAGAATATGAAAATTGGAAGCGCCCGGTTTGAGGAAAATAAATTGATAGTTACCTTCATAAAATCTCCCTAACATTTGTAAGAGGCGTTCATACGCCAGAACATGTGATTTTACGGGGGAAAAAAATTTGGCTGACGAAAGGCGGATTACTGGACTTATCCAATCAAGGGCTCTCCAATATTTCACCCATCGAAGGGCTGCAAGATCTCACAAGTCTTAAATATTTGGTTCTGAACAATAATCGGTTCCTTAATCTTAATTGGCTTAAAGATATAGAAAGGTTACCCAATTTTCGGTTCCTAGCCCTCAATAACAATCAAATTACGGCCCTTCAAGGCTTGCAATACCTACCCCGTCTTGAAACCTTGATTTGCACCAATAATAGGATTAAGGATCTCACGGGTTTAGAGAATTTGCATGCCCTTAAAAATTTGAACCTCTCCCACAATGGGATATATGAAAGTTCAGAAATCGAGAAATTAACAAATCTTGAGGACTTGGATCTCTCTTATAATCGCTTACAGGTAATTAAAGGATTGAACTTATTAAAAAAGCTTATTCGATTAGACCTTTCTCATAATGATCCCGCAGAGATCCACGGATTGGAAGGTTTAAAGGAACTTCAATTTCTAAATCTAGAGTATAACCATATTTTTAAAATTGCGAATCTCGATTCACTTAGAAACCTGAGTAACTTGAATCTGGAAGGTAATCAGATCAAGAAAATTGAAAGATTAGAACTTCTGACGCGCCTTAAAGACCTCAATCTTAATAATAACCAAATAACCTCAATTGAGGGGTTAGATACTTTAAAAGAACTCCAATTTTTGCATTTAAAATACAATTCTATTAAAAAAATTGAAGGATTGCGCTTCTTGGATGCCTTAGAATATCTTCAACTCGATAATAACCAAATCACTACAGTTAATGGAGGCGAATTTCCTCCCAATCTTCGATATGCGTCAATTAAATCAAATCAAATCCAGGACCTGCACAATTTGCCTTTTGGAACCGCATTTCACTTCGAAAGAAATAAAATTACAAGTATGGAAGGGCTTGAAAACCATCTGCGCTATGATAAAGTGTTCCTTTTTGAGAATCCCGTTATGGCAGAAGTTTTTATGAATTACCCTCACTGGATTACAAGTGGCAAATATTGGAAATATTCAGTTCCCGAAGATGATTTAAAAGAAGAAAAAACAAAAAATGATAATGAAATTGCGTAAAAAACAATCCGGATTAAAGTTTGTTTTCTTTTTTTAATTTAAAATAACAAAAATGGCAAATTGGATCCGGCTTTCCATCGATCATCCGCTCGATATACATAGAGCCACGTTCCGTAATCTTGTTGCAAATGATGCACTTAACGGTTTCTTGCGCTTTTTTATTTACATATGAGGCGGGCAATGTTAAAGATCTCCCGTAATTCTTTTCTTGTTCAACACCTCTAGGACAGCTGGCATAAAAACGCGAATAACTTTCTTGTAAATTTTGGTATTTTCTGGAATGGGCGATTTGGTAGTCGCAAATCGTACCATCTTTTGTATGGCTGCTTCAAAACTCGCATAATTTTTAAGTCCCACAAATCCTAGTATAGCGGCGCCCAGAGCGGCGCCATCCTTATTTTCTGCCACGCGAATTGGTTTATTGATAATATCTGCAAATATTTGAGACCATAAATCGCTGTTCATTCCTCCGCCATCGACCCGTAACTCTGTGGCTTTTTGCCTAGCCAGGCCCTCTAATAAGCCTAGATACACCTGCGCTGATAATGCAGCGCTTTCCAGAATAGCACGAATAAAATGTCCGCGAGTATGGCCTAACCCTAGAGCCATCAACTGGGCTTTCTTGAAAATGTAGAGCGGGAGGATCAATAATCCTTCACTCCCGGGTGGGACTTTTTGGGCTTCCGCCATCAAAGAATCATATATATTAATTTTTTTATCCATACATTCCTTAACTTGCGCTTGGGAAAAATTATCACGGAACCAATTCAGGGCAGTGCCTGTACCCGGCATAGTACCTTCTAAAACCCATTTATTTTTTATGACATGGGGAAGGCTGAAGATGGGAATGTCCCCGGGCGAGGGAACGGGATGATCAACGACCAAATCAACAAAAGTACCGGTCCCCGTTGTGGTTTTTGCCTGCCCATTATTAACCACACCCAGCCCCAACGCAGAACATTGTTGATCACCGCCGCCTACTATGATCGGTATTCCTTTTTTCAACCCTAATTCCGTAGCCGCAGCTTCCGAGAGTTCTCCAACAATTTCCCCGGGCATGCGGAGTTCAGGCCATAATTCCACTGGTAATCCATATAATTCGGCTAATTGCTCATCCCATTGATAGGAATCCATATTTAAAATTCCATAAATGGCATTGGAGGGGTCAGTAACTAGTGCCCCACAGAGTTTCATGTAACAAAAGGCATCAGGAAAGATGATTTTAGAGGCGTTATTGAATAGGTTTGGATGATTATTTTTAAGCCATAATAACTTTGGAATGGCTCTCCTTAGCCCGCCTTCTTTTTGAAACTCCTTCATATCTGAAACTTCCCGTTCATCCATCCAGGTCAAAGCGGGATGCAAAATTTCACCGGTTTTGGATATGAAGGTACTGGATGCTCTATGAAATGCGGCCGATATGCCGATTAAATCAGCTGGATTAATTGCTTTACTCACTTTTTTGCATGTATTTTTGATTGCATTCCACCATATAGCCGGATCTTGTTCAGATATTCCAGGAGGTTGTCTTTCAAGTTTGTATTCCTCATAAAATTTCACTAGTTCTTTTCCATCAATATCAAAAACAATACTTCTTGCCCCAGTTGTACCTACATCAAAAACTAGCAACAAATTGCTCATTATTTCACCTCTAAATTAATTATAACTCGCCTTTAAAGAAAAATGAATTTGCTTTAATATAAGAAAGGTAAAAATCTATTTCTGCCTTCTTTCTATTCTCGTTCCACCCCAGAAATGCGCCCATAATCTCGGCGGTGGTTTTTGCGACTTTACGTTGCCTCGAGGGATGGACTAACCAACAAATTTCGGTGCGTCTGCACAGAACATCATTCAAATGTCTTGGGATTTCATGTTTAATAATATAAATAAGTTCTGCCTTTGTCCAGGGGAAGTATTTGGGGGGATATTCAGGATCGTGTATTAACAGTTCCGTTAAAGCATGATCTTTTAACATTTCATCAATAATTATCAGCGCCCCTCTCCCAAATTCGATGTAAAGATGGTTCAATATCTCGGGATCTATTTTGCCTTGAGCCGCTTGGTATTGTTTACTCGCTTCAAATTCATCGCGTTTAAGACTAATCTTGTACGGAATTTTGGCTATATTTTTGGCTTCAGACACATTATTAGTGCCATTTCTGGCGATATCGACTTTTCTACTCTTCAATATATATTTACGCATTAAATCTTCAGCCATAACCCTATAAGTCGTATATTTCCCACCAACTAAAGTAAACAGCCCATCTTCTCGCTCAAGAACTAGATGTTTTCTACTCACTTCACTCTCTGACTTCCCTGGATCCAGCACTAACGGGCGGACCCCTGCATAGGTGCCTAAAATGTGGGCATCATCCATTTTTGCCTTAGGAAACAACAATTCTACGGTATTTCGGAGATAATCCACATCTTTTTTAGTAGCAACTGGTTTATCCAAATCTTCATCATAGAAAGTATCTGTTGTTCCTATTAAAACCCAGTGTTCACGAGGTAATACAAAGAAAAATCGATGGTCATCAATACTACTTATTCCAAAACCGTGATTAATTTTAAAATCATCATATTTGACCGCAAAATGAATTCCTTTACTGGGTCTTATTATTTTAGAGCTACCCGTATTTCGCAATATGTCATCTGCCCATATTCCCGCACAATTTACGACTACAGTTCCTCTGATAGTAAATGGTTCATGTTTGGCTTTGGGATTGAATTTATCATTCTCAACTACTTTAACTCCAGCAATCAATCCTGTTTCATCATGTATTAAATCTATCACTTTCAAATAATTGAGCGCAGTGCATTTACCCGAAGCAACGCTTTCTATAATTGTTTCAACGACAATTCTACCATCGTCCATATTGGTATCATAATACAAGCCCACCCCCTGCAATTGATCCGTGTTGAGTTCGGGCTCTAATTCCGCTACTTTTTTCGGGTCGTCGATAATTTCCCACGGTTTATAATTTTGATTTTTACTACAATCATCATAGGTTTTCAAGGCAACTTTAATCATTTGCATATCATTACTGCTGGGAGGCAAAGCTTTTCCCGTACGAGGATCTGTTCTTTGACCAAAAACAGGTATAATAAACTGTAAAGGGCGCACATTATGGGGAAGCCCTTCATTTCGTAGCCAATCTCTTTCCCTGGTTGACTCTTCTACCAATTTAATTTCAAAGGTTTTAAGATATCTCAACCCCCCATGGAACAACTTGGAAGATCTCGAGGAAGTGCCTTCCGCAAAATCATCCTTCTCAACCAGGGCAACATTAAGCCCCCGCAATACGGCATCTCGAGCGACACCAGCTCCCGTTATTCCACCGCCAATGATAATAAGGTCAAATTCAGTCCGCTTCAATTTATTTATGATTTCCGCCCTTTCTTTCTCGGAAAAACTGAGGTTCAGTATATCTTCCATTTTATTTCAACCCCATTTGGAACAATAATAATCCGATAAGCATCGTTAAAGGTGCCAAAACTAAGAGTAAAGGGAAAAGATCGGTGAGAACCTTCGTATTTAAAGCATTTCCTACGAGAAAAATTATAATTCCAAAGGTAATATCGAAGCTATTTATACGGATTTGTCCAGATGATTTCAATCCCACCTTTAAATACAAGATAGGTATGATAAGGGCTGAGGCTGAGCCGAAGGCCACCCACCAAGTTACAAGATTCAGGTCATTATATGAAGGCACGATTAAAATTAGACTTGCAAAAACCAACACAGTGATAGTGGGAATGAATTTTAACTTGGGATACACGTATTTTTCAACGGCAAACATCAAGCCACCTATTCCCAGTACCGCGAAAAAGGATGCTATGACATATATTAATGAATCGGGATCCGTCCCATAAATGGAATTGACAATGAGTAAAATTCGACAGAGCATATAAAAAACTGTAAAAAGCGCAATGCTTAAAAAATAAAACTTTCGTTCTACTTCCTTTTTTTGGGCTTTGATTATCAAATATCCTGTTAAAAATCCTAAATAAACCGTTAAAAATATAAAAAACGCGGTAGAAAGATTCTCATATTGCATTTTAAACCCTTCTTTTAATTGTGGCTTTTACACGATATTTAATTAATAGTAATGGGAGTTTAAAATTCATTTCGCTTCATTCTGAATTAGACTATTCGATTAACTAATTCAACCAGATCTATTACTTTTAATTGTCCAAGGTTGGCGGATTTTTTAAAATGATATTTACAGAGCGGACAAGCCGAAATTAAATATTCTGCCCCAGTTTCAAGTGCTTCAGTAATTCGGTTCTCTCTCACAGCATCAGCAAGTTCTGGAAAGTTTGACCGGACACCACCTCCGGCCCCACAACAGAAGCCTTTCTCCCGCGAATGATCCATTTCTAACACGGAGACCCCTTCCATTTTTTGGAGGATTTTTCGTGGGACATCATAAAAATTCATTCCTCGACCGAGATGGCACGGATCGTGATAAGTAACCTTAGATTTGAGTTGTTCTCGCGAGATATCACCTAATTTATTATAAATAACTTCACTGATATGCATAACATTAACATTAAAATTAGGTCGATGCTTTGGATAGAAATCTTTGATAACTCTATAGCAAGCACTACACGGAGTAATGATTTCTTTAATTGCATGGGTTTGCCATTCTTCAACATTATGATTCATTGCTTCAATTACTGGACTTAAAAAGCCAGTGCGAATCGCAGGAGATCCACAACACCATTCGTCTTCCATTATTGTAAATTCAACTTTTAATTTCTGTAACAATTCAATTGAAGCTCGGGCAATTTCAATTTCGCGATAGGAGCCCATACATCCCAAAAAAAGCACCGAAGAAACATCTTCCTGAGTTCTAATTAAATCTTTAACTGAGTTATATCGGTTTGCGTGAGTTTCATTAAGTGGATTATGATGTTCGGAGATACTCTTGGCAATTTTTGAATATTGAGAAACATCGATCCCAGATTCTACGATTGAGGCTCGTGCAAGTTCCATTAATTCGGCTTCATCTACTTTAGGAAGGCAAAAGGAATTACAGAGATTACAAGTCAGACAGGAGAATATGCTTTCCAAAGCTCCTTGATCATAGGAACGGATTCCCTTTTCATTTAAATTCACATGGAGAGAGCGAATATAGGGGGTCAGGTTCTCTGAGGCTGAGGCAATGACAGTTGGGCAATTATCACGGCACATTTTCATGCAAGTACTGCACATTTCCAGTCTAAATCGAATTTGGCGTGGCAGTCCTGTCTTTTGCGTCAATCGAATCACCTTTAAAGTCCTAATTTCCCAGGATTCATTATATTATTCGGATCAATTAACTTTTTTATCCCTTTCAATAGGGTAAAAGTACCAGAACCGAGTTCTTGTTCCATATATTCGCCCCGGAATATCCCGACACCATGATGATGCGATATGCTCCCCCCATTTTCCAGGCAAGTTTTTAACCCGTCGCGCCATGCTTGTTGATATAATAGGGAGGCTTTTTGCTCCTTTTCTGTATCTTTTTCCAGCAGCACAAAAATCAGGTACATACTCCCCCCTTCTAAATAGAAATGAGACCAATGAGCCATGACATTTATCTTTTTGCTTTGAATGGCCTGCTTCATCTTGTTAAATAAATTTTCCAGGTTATCAAAGGTCGTTACTACATCGATGGTATCTGCCAGAACATTCATTTTAATCCAGTCCGGGTTAGGATAATACATGTTCAATCGATTTTTAAACCAAATTTTCCCGCCTTCGTCACCCATATCCTTTGCGCCTTCATTGAAACAAATCTCCGAGCACACCTTCTTCTGATATCCAATAAGATCCTTAGTTTCCTTGTAACCATCGAACGAAAGCGTTAAGTAACTCTGGTCCTTTTCGATCTCTTTAATGTGATAGACCATCCGCGCCTCGACGGCTTCATAGAGCCGGATAATCGAGGGTTTTATGCCGAGATTCATTATCTTTCTTACGGCATTAAAACCTGCGGTTAACGTGGGAAAGAGAAATCCCGCAAATTCTCTAATATCCGGATTTCTTTTGATGCTCAAACAAATATCGGTAATGATTCCGAAGGTCCCTTCTGTCCCGATAAATAATTCGTTGAAATTTGGGCCAGTTGCTTTACGAGGAACGCGTGAATGATTCGTATGGATAACCTCACCTGAGGGGAGGACCACCTCTAAATCCAGCACCATATTTTCTATATTACCATACAAGGAAGATAATGCGCCGGCTGATCTGGTAGCTACAAACCCCCCAACAGAACTTGTTGTTAAGGAGCTAGGTAGATGCCCTAAAGTATAGCCGTGTTTATTTAAAAAGTCCTCCAAATGTTGGCCAATAACCCCTGCTTGACATAAGACGTAATTTGATTCCTTATGAATTTCTATTCGTCTTAATTTTTTCAAATCAATTGCTAGTCCTCCGGTCAAGGGGACAATGCCGCCATTGACACCTGCCCCCCCTCCGTACGGGATCGCGGGAATTTTATACCGATTAGCAATTTTCAAAATCTGCGAAATCTGTTCTAGTGAATCAACCCAGACGATGTAATCCGGAAAGGGTTGCTTTAAAATAGACGGTAACCGGTATTGCATTATTTTCAGCTGAAACGAATCCCGACCATACGCAATTTTATCTGCGTCCTTTGAGGAAATATTTTTTTCGCCAACTATGGATTCTAATGCTTTATAAACGGTTTCATTCTTTACCAATTTAAAATCGCCTTCCTTCTAGAATTAGTGCTTATTTCTAACTATAATAGGGAAAATCGCTTTCGTTTCAACATTTACAATCAAACATTTAAGAATTTATTGGAAAAATTTTACTATATCATCAAGAATGGGTGGGCGAAATTTAATCGTTTCAATATCCATCGGATATTCCATTAATTCAGTTAAACTGAAATCGATAAATAAAATCCCAATTTCCTTAGCGCCCAAAGTGTTTTGAATCATATTCATAATAAAAGCTGCCCGTTCTTTTTTGGTTTGAATGACATATTCTGTATCTATATCCAGCGCATTGGGACTATTGGCTTCAATTAGCCACGCCATATACTCATTAAATAGTTCTTCATTTTCCGTTTGCTCCAGCTGGGCATCCAACTTTAAAATTGATTCAATCATTTTTAATAACCGTTCATTCATGCTCAAGAAATCTTGTAATTGTGATTGGATTTTCTCTTTTGATTTCGTAAGGGATTCTACATAAACCCGATTTATCTTCCCAATTTTCGTTGATATTTGCTGAATCCATTCCTCTAAAATCGTATAGAATTGATCAACTTTTTCATCATAATCCGTCGGAAGTGGAAATCTAATAGACCGCCTATAAAAAAAGAAAGGGATTTCTAATAGTTTTTTTGATTTTTGACCTAAATCAGAAATTGAAACTTTGTCAATTTTGCCAATCTCTGATTTCTGGGGCATACACATTCACTCATAGGATTTTCTCGCTATATTCAGCTAAGGGATAAAGTTTTCTGCGTTCTTTCAGCCGCCCTCCATACATCCCACACAACAACGACAAGGAGACGAGTAAGGGGCTAAAAGCAAGGTACCATAAAAACACATTTACATCCATGAACTCTTGTCTAGCAGATGTTACAGAGCCAATAAGAAGTAGAATCCCAACACTCGTACCAAGGAGGAGGGCAGTCCAAATGCCGCGTTTCGTATTTCCTGCGATATATGCGGCTAGGAAAGTGGGTAGAAGAAATATAATGCAACTGAAACCCATTAAAGCAACAATTATAACTAAAGTAATAGTTTGTAATGTTTGAAGTTCAATTGCGCTAAGATTATCAGAAAAATCAATAGGAGGAAGCCCGAATCCCGCAATATTTATCTGAGAAATACGAATAATTGCCGGTACAAACAATAAAAGTATAAGTCCCATTACCAACAATCCAGTAATAAATCCGATAATCATTTTAAAATTCGTACGGGCGGAAACCTTTCCTTCCAGGATTGAATCAACGGTAAACCTGAATTCTTCGAATTCTTTGACATTGGGAGCTTTGGTTTCTAACTTTTGGCGAAAGATTGTGTAGAAATCGGTTAAAATCTTTAATAAGAGTTTACGAATCAAGGTTAAATTATCTCTTGGATCGGCAATAACTATTCCAATAAGAGAAACTTTTTCCGAATACTTTAAAATTGCGAGTTGTTCTCCTGTCTGCAGCTTTAACGACTGCATTCCAGCCCCTAACGCCTCGGTTGCAAATGATCCTAACGCATTGATAAATCCGGAAATTAATTGATCATCAATTTTACTTTTTTTAAGAAAATGCTTTGCAAAAATGCAAACTCCATTCTCTGTAGTAATATAAAGCGAATGAAACATGCATTAAGTTATTGGAAATTAAGTATATATCCTTAATGAAAATTAATTTTTCCTTACCATTAAATGGTACGGTACAATTGATTTAGAAATTGCAGGAAAAAGGGGATGCTTATTCTTTGGTCGTGTGAATAAGATACACAATTAACCCCACATAGGCCAGAATAACGATAAAACTTATTAAAATACCTTCGAAAATCATTTTTCTTTCAACACCTATTATTTTATTAACGTAAAATATTAACAGGATATAAATGGTTTTGAATTATTTTCAATTGAGAAAAGAGTTCGGAAATATTGTGAATGGGATTAAAAAGTGACTGAGAGATTTCCAAAAAGAAGGGTGAGTATTTATAATGGAATTATTTTAAAGGAAGCCCATCCTTTTGACTTAAATTTTCCCAGAATTTTATGTAACTCTTACGAGTTTCTTTACTGATTTCCATTTTAGATAGCGTTTCTATTAAAATCTTTATTAATGAGTAATTATTTTTTATGGCATTGGAGCTGAGTTCGTTTAATTTGATGTTCAATTGATTTTTATCAATCCTAGGGAAATTTTGCTTGATATCATCGACCGATTTTATTAATGCTTGTTCCAATTCATTATTCTTTTTCATTATTACGGGAGATCGAGTTAAATAATCCATCAAAGTCATTCGATGAAGTTTCTCATGGACCCACCAGAGCGAATTGTCATTACTAAGAGAGGGCGTCTTTAGTTTTCGTAAAGCCTCTGGAATTTCAAAGAAGAAGGGTTTAAAAACGCTTAAACATGGGGCAGATGTCCCGGTAAGCCAATGGGTTTGAAGATCCTTTGATAAATCTGCTACATAACTTCCCGTAGTTTGATGCACTGTTAAGGCATTCGCATGCCCACATATGGAAGACATTGTCCCTTTTACAGGATCAAAGGGCTGCTCATCGAATTTGGTCCCATGATCTCTCAGAATTTTCATTATCAGTGAAATATTGATCTGTCCTTTCCTATCTAATAAACGATTAATCGTTCTTGATTGCCTATCAATGCAACCTGAGAGGGCACGTTTTCCTGGATCGGAATAGCACTCTGCAAAATCAAACTGTGATTTCGATTCGCACCAGCCTCTTTCAACGGCATTCTCGATAAGTCCGGGCGAGGCCAAATCCCATTTGTCTTTTATAGTCAGTCCATTTGAAATGGTCGCTACATCCGCGACCTTTTTAGCAACCCAAAACTTACCCGCCGTTTCTAGCACCCACGCTTCTTTAAGATCAGCAACAATAAATGAATTATGATAAACAAAATTGGGACCATTTTGGCTTGCTACGCCCCCTTGCCCCCATTGTGTAATCAACTCTGTGATTATATTAAGCGCTTCCCGGGCAGTCTTTGCTCGTTGTAAGGCAAGGGTCATTAAATCCATTCCTAATAAAGCAGTCTTCTCGTATTTTTCTTTTGTAAAAACAGCTTCATTGCCCATGACTATGCCGTATTCATTCGCCCCCATTTCACAACCCATTCTTAACCAAACAGGTTTCGCCAGAATTACTGAACATGTCTCTGATACTTGCGGAATGCTCATATACTGACATTGAATTTCCTCACCCTGTTGATGAGTGGATCTCGGCAGATAGCAGATAGCATGGGCTTCGTTGGGGTCTCTATCGCTATTCTTCCCAAAAATTATGGCACCATCTTCGGTGCTATTGCCCAATACCACAATTGTATCACACATAAAATCCACACATCCCGGAAAAACAATAAATTCGGTATCTACCGTTTTTCGTATTCTACTAAATTGAATGTGATAAAGATTTTTGAAGAAAAAACCATAATCATTTTATTGTCTTTTTTAATTTATTACATTGAATTTGATAAAGATTTTTGAAGGAATACACATGAGTTTTTCAAATCCAATCGAGAAGGTACTACAGTTAATCAACAATTTGAAACTTTTCACCGAAGTCAAGGGGATAGGTGAAATTCATACAGAAGTAAATAATTTATTACGCGATGTTTATGACCTTTTTATTGGATTAGAATCGTTCAACCGAAAAAAGCGATTAGTATTATTGAAGCTAGCCCATTTATTTCCAAAAACACTGACAACCGCTGAATTGCGACAGGTGATGGAGTATTCAGATAACACCTCTTTAAGTTATGTGCGAAGTGAAATTAAGGAGCTTGAAGATGCAAATTTAATAATAATAAATAAGTATAAGGACAAGAAACTGCCTTTTCAGTGTCAGATAAACCATAAACACCGGCTTATGCGACTTTTAATCGCGTTAACGAGCTTTGGAACAGAATACAAAGAAATGGTAGCAGAACAGGTAGAAAAACAGTCAAAAGAACCTGTGGAGGATCAAGATGACCAGTAAAATCGAGTACGATGAGGAAGTACTCCACTTTTTAAACGGCTTGCGGCGTTATATTACCGCTAGAGCATTGGCGATCTATATAATTGTTGGAGGCGCAACGGTTGCCTTCGGATTTATATTCTATTACTTTCTCTATTGGATTCTGCCTCCCATATACAGTTTGCTGTTTTTTATTTTAATAATGATAGGTTTTACAGTGGGATTAAATGTATTACTTCAGCGAAGTCTGTTAATCTATCATCTTCCCCCTTATACTCTAGATATTGCTAAAAAGGCAGGCTTTAAAATTGACGAGTTTAAAATTCATTTCATTTTCAAACGAGCTAATATCTATCCCACTTCAAATATTTTCATAAGAATCGGCCTACTTGTGGGATATATACCCTTTACCGAATTGCGATTTAAATCGTATAAAATGAGTTTAACGAGTGAGAAGTTATGTGAAAAAACTGATTTATTGGGTTCGCTTATAGTGAAAGAGATTGCAGAGCGAAACCTGTTAGCATGGGATATGGAGAGTGATAGTAAACGAGTTGGTGTAACCCGTAAAAAAATAGGGGGATTGCGCCTTAAAACAATTTGTTTACCCGAAGAAGTGACAGGTCGATTGATGCAAATGGGAAAGGCAATCCGAGAATGGCAAAAAGCCCTCGAAAAGGTAGCCCATTTCGCGCTTTCAAGTTGACAGGACGGAAAATTTATGTCCTCCTTGTTAAAACGCCTCTTTGGCGGAATTAAAGTTTACTTTGGTAAAGAATTTCGCTATTATACCATAATTTATCTCTTCTTTTTAATTGTTATTGCAATTATCTCCCCACTTTTCATTTTGCTTGATATTGAACGCTTGAATAATATCGAACTTGTTTATATCATAGGACTTTCATCTACAGTCATGTATTTTCTATACATCTTTTTAACATTAAATAAGCGAATGCGCGAAATTTTCTTTCACACGAAATGGAAATATCTTTTATCCATCCCTCTGCCAATTGGAGGCGCGATAGGATTCAGTTTTGCGATAACTTTTCTGGTTGAATTAAATCTGACAGTGCTTTATTATATAGTAACCTTTATCTTATTAGGGGCATTCTTAATATGGTTAATCATTCAGTTGTTATCTTTTGGATTATTTGTAAAGGATTTCAATATTTATCTTCTAGAAAAAATTGGATCAAATTCTGAAAAACGCAATAACTGGCTAGTTATTTTTTCTATTTTATTTCAAACGGCTATGATCATCTATTGCGTGGCTCTTAGAGATAGTTATATAGAAATAACACATTTGATATCTTTTCCATTTGATGTTTGGTTATTTCCCTTGATCTGTACCATTCTCTCTGGAATCCTCTTAATTGTTGCACTATGCCAAAAAAAGTATCATTCGGCATTCTTCACGACGAGCTATATATTCCTCTACAGCTTATTTTTACTTTATCATATAGGCTATCTGATGCTTGTTATCTATAGCACTGAATTCTTTATAGGAGCAATTAATCTGCTGAGTCTCCTTATCTTCACCTTTTTACTGTTTTATACCTTTCAGGCTGTTGGAGGCGCGATAAAAACAAGATTAAAGCGATGGTGGCAACCCTTGAGTTTCTTTTTATTCACTATTGTTCTCTTATATGCGACTTGGAGTGTTACTTTTCTGTATGAATTATCTGAAAAGATCGCTGACAAGCTTCTAGAACTATATTTTTGGAGTATTAATCATTTCATTTCCTATATCTTTGGAATTGTCTTACTAATTATTACGGTGTTCCTTTTCCTGGGACGGTTGAAAAGAAAAAAAGAAGTAGAATAATTATTCCAAACTAACTGCCCAAATCGTTTCTCGGCCTTTCTTGCCGTCGCGCTTAATTTTCCCTGAAAGCACTAGTTCGAGAAGGTAGCGTCGGATTGTTTGCGTATTAAACTTGAAATAATTCTTTAATTCGGAGATGGTCATTTTCTGCTGTTCTTGGAGCATATCGAACATGTTTTCTTTGATGGATTTCGGCTGCGCGGGTTTCGAGGCTACTTTAGGATAATACCGTTGTGCAAATTTCAGTAATTCGCTGTAATTCTGCAGACTTTTACTCCCATCCAGAAAGAGGAGCAATAAGTTCATTTCTTCGGGATACGCAACGACATAGAAATCTTCAAAGAAAATGGCCCGGGGTTTGATTCCATTGCCGCTTTGAAACATTAAATAGAAGGGGGTACAGAATTTTTCTAGATCGACTTCAAAGTCCTTGGCCAGAGATTTATTCCATTCGATTATTGGTCCTTTTAATGTATCGAATCCAATCATCGCTATTTTCTTAACTTGATCCGTTGTCATTTCCATCTTTCTCTTCACCATTCGTTGCCTTTAATAATTCTTTTATCAAAATATAATACAGTTTCTCTTTTTGATGCGTATCTATTGCTGTTAGTCCATAAGTTGGCACTTGTAAGACATTCTCAACGCGTTTTGCACTGAAATGACCATCGATATCCTGTTTATTAGCTATTGCCACAACACGCGCGTTCTGGTGCGTGTGATTCACCCAATCCACCAACTGCTTAGTTTGCAGAACATTTTGAGGCGATGAATCCGTTACCACGAAGACTAAAAATGAACCGTTTAAAAATTGATCCCAAAACGGTTGAAATGCCGCTTGTCCTCCTATGTCCCAAAGTTTCACCTCATGTTCCCCAAATTGTAAACTGGCGAAGTCTAATCCGATGGTCGGCTTGTAATCGAGTGGGGGGACTTTCCCTGATAATAATTTTATCAACGTGGATTTTCCTACTGACGGATATCCTAAGAAGGCTACTTTTACGCTTACTCCCATTGTAAATTCATCTCATTCATATGTACTGTTTTTAAAATTAGTAGCCCTAAAAAAAGAATTAAACCCGAATAATATGGTGATATTCGGGACTCATGCCAATAACACCTACCGAATATTCTAAATTGTAAAAGCGTTATTTGATAAAATAGACTATATTTTTTTGAAGGGGTTACCATGAAAGTGTTAAGTAAAACGGCAATGGTGGTTTTGGAGCAGCGTTATTTGGCAAGGGATATCCATGGCAACATTATCGAAACGCCTGAGAAGATGTTTCGACGGGTGGCTAATAATATTGCCGCGGTAGATAAGATATATGGCATATCTCCAAAAGAAATTCAGGATATTGAAGAAAGGTTTTATGATTTAATGGTAAATTTGGATTTTCTCCCCAATTCACCGACCTTAATGAATGCCGGTCGTAAATATCAGCAGTTAGCTGCATGTTTTGTATTACCCATTGAAGATTCTATAGTAAGTATTTTTGATTCACTAAAATATGCCGCAATCATCCATCAAAGTGGGGGAGGGACCGGCTTTTCCTTTTCCAATTTACGGCCCAGAGGCGATATCGTGAAATCGTCAAATGGGGTGGCTTCTGGTCCTGTGTCGTTCATGAAAATTTATGATGCGTCCTCCGAGCAAATTAAGCAGGGGGGGATGCGGAGAGGCGCGAATATGGGGATTCTGCGAGTGGATCATCCGGATATTATTGAATTTATCACGATCAAGGATGATCCAACGGTATTAACAAATTTTAATATCAGTGTTGCCATTACGGATGCGTTCATGGATGCGATAAAACGGAATGAAGCCTATCCGCTTATAAATCCAAGAAATAGACAAGTAATGCGCAAGGTAGAGGCGAGGAGAATCTTCGATCTGATGGTGTTAATGGCATGGAAGAATGCGGATCCTGGCGTTATTTTCATTGATTCCATAAATAAAGCAAATCCAACACCTCATCTCGGCAAAATAGACGCCACCAACCCATGCGGGGAAGTCCCTCTTTTACCGTGGGAAGCCTGTAATTTGGGCTCGATTAATGTGGCAAATTTTGTTCAGAACGGAGGAATTGATTATCCAAGGCTTGCAAAAACAGTACAAACCGCCGTGCATTTCTTGGATAATGTAATAGATGCAAGTAAATATCCCGTGAAAGAAATTGATAGGATGGTGAAAGGGAATCGTAAAATAGGTTTAGGCGTGATGGGATTTGCAGATTTACTGATTCAATTGAAGATCACCTATGGATCTGAAAAGTCTTATGAAATAGCGGATGAATTAATGGATTTTATCGAAAAGGAAGCCTATAAGGCATCAGAAAAGTTAGCCGAAGCGAAAAGGGTGTTCCCTAACTACAAAGGAAGCATTTATGACGGGAAAACAAAGCTTCGGAATGCGACTTTGACGAGTATTGCCCCCACCGGCACCCTAAGTATTATTGCAGGCTGTTCCAGTAGTATTGAAACGTTATTTGGGGTGGTCTTTCGCCGGCGAATTCTAGATGGACGAACTTTTTTAGATGTTAATCCCTATTTTGAGAAATTAGCTAAGGAAATGGGAATTTATAGTACCACGTTAATCGAGAAAATTGCCAATCAGGGATCAATTAGAGATATTCCTGAAATTCCAGAAGAACTTCAAGAAATATGTGTGACGGCTTTTGAGGTTTCTCCCGAATCTCATGTAAAAATGCAAGCAACTTTTCAAAAACATGTGGATAATGCCGTTTCTAAAACGGTAAATCTTCCTCAGACGGCAACTATTAAAGATGTTGAAAAAATCTTTTTGCTGGCATATGATCTGGGCTGTAAAGGAATCACGGTTTATAGATATGGGTCAAAAGAAAGCCAAGTTTTATCAATTGGAGAAGAAGAAAAAAGTTCAACAGAATTTCACTCAAAAACCAGTGAAAAATGCCCTGTCTGCGGCTCAGAAAATTTAGTTCATCAGGCATCCTGTAATTTTTGTAAAGATTGCGGATATTCTATTTGTTTATTATAGAGAGTACATTTTTAAACAAAGAAAAAAGAGGATAAAACACAGAAATGAAATGAGGTCCTGTGAATTGGAAAAAAAAGATGAAGAAAAGAAAAAAGGAAAATCGAGGTGCCCAGAGTGTGCGGGTGAACTGAAATATGACAGTTCTGTGCGTAGATATGTTTGCACACGCTGTGGTTTAGCTTTAAATACCTTTGAGTTAGATAAAATGCGACAACAGCAGCGTGATAGCATCCGACAAGAAAAAGGAAGAGATTTTGAGGAAAAAAAGAGAAAACGAGAATATTTAGACTGGTGGCTTAGCGAAAAAGAATAACGTAATTAAACATATAAGAAAAAACGAAAAAATAAAAATAAAACTATTAATAAATGAGAATATTAGTTATAAAAAATCTATCTGAGCTCCTTTATTATTCACATTTGTGAAGAAAATATTTGATTCACACTTATTTTCCAAAAACTTTTCGAGTTTTTGTTTCAATTTCTGTGCATTGAGTAAACCCCTAACCAGCGCGAAGGTGGTTGGCCCAAAAGAACTCATTCCCGATCCGTAAGCGCCATTTTTCATACAAAATTCAATTAATTCTGGAATTAGTTCATCTTGCAATTCGATTTCAAGTTTTTTAAACCCTACCTTTTGTAATTCATAGATTCCATGTCCAAAGGTTTCGATCTTCTTGTCCTTCATCGAAGGCAGTAATTTCATCAAGATAATATAACAGATAGTTTTAACATCATCCAATGCGATGGGGCAATTCTGTTGAAATACCTTGATCTCTTCAGTACCATGTGCGCCCCGTTTTAACTGCGGAAGAGCAATTACAAAATACCAGTCATCTGGAACCGCTTCCCAATAGATGATAGGAGCTGGTGGAGCTTTTGAAGCAGAAGAAGGCAGATAAGTTTCCTTCTGTTCGCCTTTCCCGAAAGTATGTCCTCCATCTACAATAAAGCCACCCTTTTCAAAGGCAGTAAGTCCGATTCGTGAAGTCCCACCCCGCAATGTTATCCGGGCCAGTTCATAGGGCGTCTTTTCGATATGATTTAATAAACACAAGGCTTTACTGATTGCGAGAGAAAGTTGCGTTTTGGAACCGAGACCGATATGGGCAGGGATATTTGAGGTAATCTGTAATGATACCTCATTTTTCAAATTCAGCGTTTTTATGATGTTATTAGTTAAATCTTCGATTTCTCCTCTTAAGTAACCCGGAGAATTAAGTATTTGGCATTCATAATGAGTTTTTTGGTCCTTAGCCTCAATAATAGTATTTGGTTCATTTAGTGCGACTCCTAATCCCCCGTCAATCCGTCCAATATTTCCATTTAAGTCGATTAAGCCAAAATGTAACCGTGATGGCGTGGTAATTCTGATTCTCATTTTTCCGTTTCTCTCGTTTAAGTACTAACCACAACAACTCAAATGTTAATATTTTAGGTTTATTGTAATTTTTGTTGCTAAGTTTTAGTTATTTGGGGACTTGGTTTAAATAACCATCCGTAATTAATTCATTCGACTGGATAATAGATAATAGAACTGCGCCGGTGACCTCATCGCGGAGATCATCCCAATATTTTCCGTTTTGGTGATTTATTCCAGGACATCCGTCCCAACCGTTTTGACTGAAATCAATGGTCATTTTTACAGGCGTCGGATTGTATTCTGATGTTTCCCAGGTGAATGGAAATAAGCGGCACACAATTGGGCGAAATTTATAGATTTTGCAGGATACCTGTTGATCTATTTCACTATAAAAAGGACAAAGATTCAGTTCATTCTTTTTAAGAATAAAAGCTTCTCCTTCGATTTCAAACGTATTGGAAGAAAACGTTCGTAATTTGTGAATCTTTTTCTTAGTTAAATAAGTGTCCTTAAATTCTTGGATTGTCGGGATATTCAAGTAGTGTGAAATGGCATGCATTTCCCGATTCGATAGAATGATTTCGTTTAATTTACAACATTTTCCACAGCGAATACAAGAATAGCGAGTGTTTTTAACGCGATAAGAAATGAATCGCGGAATATTTTCAAACATATGAAAATGTTCCTGAAGTTTCAATCGTTAAATTTTTTATACTTGTTTCCCAAATTTTTTCAGTTTCTCTAAGAGATCTTTTTGGCGTTCTTGACTATCAAGAATCATTCTAAGTTTGTCTGGATCATTTATCTCCGATTTATCTAGTACTTCATCTGTTTCTTTTATGTAGAGATGATATTCACTCATTATATTGGAAACCTCGCGTTTCAGCTTTTCTTTGTACTCAACAATGGTCATTTGTTTTTTCCACTGGCGCCGGCGGTACAGTAAGATTCCTACAATAATATTGGTAATTATCAAAGCAATCAGCATCCCCAAGAAATTTTGGAACCAAGTCGCCCATTTTTGGGGTATAGGGGGCTTATCGTCATCAGGAGGTGCTGCATCTTCTAAAACTAATTGCTGAATGCCATAAGAGGAGGTCTGCGAAGGGCTATTAGCGTAAATAACTAGGTAGTAGGTCCCAGTTTCATTAAGCCATCCATCTAAATATAGGGTATTATACCATCCTCCTTGTACATGGAATAAAATCATGTAGAGTAGTCGATTTGAGGGCGTGATAAGGCACGAAAATAAGGTTAAATTGTTAAATAAGTCAAGTCCTTTGTTTGAAGTGATATGAATTGAAATTGAAAGATGTTCTCCGATCCTTAATGGCGCTGATTCATTATTTTTATTTATGATTATTGAAATATTGATAGTATCTTTTAGAAGCCAATTGAGTGAATTATTTAGGAACTGGAAATTGTCAAGCTCCGTAATACACGACGCATTGAATAAACTAGAATCGCCTACGCACAAAATCTTCCCCAAAGTATCATTCACGAGGATAGTAGGCTCCCCGTTGTATTGCGTAAACAGAGTTGTTACGGATAAATTCAGAAAAGTAACGAATGTATATAGTCTAATCCGCGTTAGATTCCGCGAAATATCATGTTGATTAGGGTTTATAAAAATCTGATCAGTTATTGAATTAAAAGAATTTTTAATCAGAATTCCAAAGCGGTTTAAAATTGAATTAATGGAATAATGTTCACACTCAGTCTTTGGTTCTAACAAAAAAAACAAACTGCCGCCATTCATCCCAAATTTGATTAAAGTATCGACTTCCGTTTGAGATAAATTAACCTCTGGATCACATATTATTACCAAATCATAGTTTGAAATGAAAGAATAATTCTCTTGGAAAGTACTGGTATGATAGGGAAGTTCAAAGGGGAGAGAAATAACGGTATCCAGTGAAAAATTAGAATACTGTTTTAATAAACCAAAATCATCCACATCGTAATTATTCATTTGACATAAGTTATAGAGATTAAAATAGCTGCCATAAATGGTATCTAACCGTTCAGCCCAAATCGTAAATAAATCTTCAATTTGAAGGAGATTCTGAAAGCTGAGGTTCATTGGTTTATAAAATAATATACGCCCTGCTGGATATTGGACTGAAAAATTAATCCATACTTCCCCAATATGGAAATTCTCTGCAGTGATATTCACCTTATGATAAAATGATCCAATTATTGGAGTTTGAGGCAGAGTGATAATTATTTGGAGACTTCCAAAATTTTGGATCTGTGAAGGTAAGCTATAAGAAATCCAACTGGGAGGAAGGTTTCCAGCAATTGGTACGACTTGTAAATTATTAAGTGGGTAATTTGTGGTCAGTGAAATATTAAAAATCCCAATATCATTTGGAAAATGAATTAATTGAGGGGCAAAAGGGATAATTTTCGGGAATAGGGAATGAATTTTGAAGGAATTATCTTTAATGAAGATATTTCGAGCGAAAAAGTTATCCATATAACTTTCTTCTTGGGATATTTCTTCGGTAAATCCCATTAGATAGAGAACTAATTCGTTAATGAGCGATTCAGTGCCTGCAAACCAGAAAAGAGAGTAAATATCCACCTCGGTGGGATTCCAACTGGCATTTACCCATTTAAATTCAAAGGGTGCTAATCTGCCTAAATGTATCACTTTTGAAAAGAAGGTTTGTGTTTGAGCAGCGGTGGAATTAATGATGAACATTCCTAGGCTGTCATTGACCACCACATTTCCCAGATTAATCAGGAGGACATTACTGGTGTAGGGTTGATTTATATTTCCGAGTCGAGAAATATTTGAACACAAGAGCGCCAAATTAGTTACATTTTCAGATGAAAACCGATTTTTCATTGCATAAATTGAGTCGTTTATCCCTTGATATGAGCCTCCAACACCAATATATTGAGAAAAGCGAATAAATTTAGAACTATTTAATCTTGAGATTAAATCCCATTGCATCGCTATACTTTTATTTTTGGAAATGGCATCATTATTTAATAACGAATTGGCTTGAATTTGGGTTCTAATGCTTTCGCTTGTGTTAATTTCGTGAGCAGATGAAGGAATACAACCAGTATATCCTATGTATGAAGAATTCCCCTTATTGGAATCATGAACGTAAATAATATCATCAATTGAGTTAAATTCACAAGTATCATTGTTATTCTGATTAGAGAATAAATTCGTGGACCATGAACTGAAGACGGTCAAATTATGAAGCGCAGTTGATTCTAAATTAATTAGAGTGAGATTAACACGAAATCCATTGATTGAAGACCAAGCTTCCATAGAAAAGATACATAAAACTGAATAATCCGTAATAATCGATTGACTTACTGAGAATTCGGAAGTCAAATTATGTAATTCCCGTAAAATATACATGTCAGATAACCATTTTACATTATTATTATATTTAATGGCTAACTGACCCTGAATTAGATGCGTAAAATTTTCGTTTCGCCCTGATTCAAGGATTGCTATTAAAGATCCATAAGAGGTAACAAAAGCAGTTAGATTTTGGTTTCGTACATAACCTAATGAGAATAGGGTAGGCGTATATAATCTTTCTTCAGTTAATGAAGTATTGAGACTATTATCAACTAAATAAGAATGCGCCGCCACAATATTCACTAACCCCGCCCCTTGAACATTCGGATTTAGAGTCGAAAGTGAAATTGCAGTCTCTTGAAGGATGATTTTCACTTCTTCAGCTGATAAAAATTTTGAATGCTGTAATAAACTCGCAACTAACCCCGTTACATTGGCTGCCGCTGCACTTGTACTATTAACTATCGTATAGAACGTATCCAAAGGTTTTCCATAATTTAAAGCGCCCTGGATAAAGTCACTCACATTAATTGGTAAGTTAGAAGGAATGCTAGGGCGGCAAGAAACGATATTCACCCCTGAAGCGAGGAGATCAGGTTTAGTATGAAAGGATAAGGTAGGCCCTCTTCCACTAAATGAGGCTGGTTGATGTGTAAAATCATTGAAAGCGCCAACGGTAATAGCTACGGGTGCCATACCCGGAGCGCTAATGCTTGAATAGGCAGGGCCCTCATCACCTGCAGCAGTAATCACAATCATTCCCCGTTTGATCGCAGCAGTTATCGCAAGATTGACTGGATCTTCTGGATAACCTGGCATGGAGAAGCACATGGCAATAATATCTGCCCCATGAACTATAGCATATTCAATACCCGAAATGATCCAAGACCATAACCCAATACCTAACTGGCTTAGGACCTTAATGTTCAGAATATCAACTCCCGGCGCAACTCCTTTATAAGTATTATTTAATTTTCCATCACCTGTAATGATCCCTGCACAAAATGTCCCATGTCCATGAAAATCTAGCGGGAATGGATCCCCCTCAACCATTGAAATGCCTCCGAAAGCCAAAATTGAATTATTTAAATCCGGGTGAAAAATATCAACCCCGGTATCTAATAACGCGACAATTACATTAGTTCCATTGTACTTCTCAAGATAATTATCAGAGTTTGTGGCGTGCAAGAAATTGGATAGATTTGGAGTAACTATTTCGGAAATCCGGGCCTCATCAGATTGCGTTCCTAGAAAATTTGGAATCGTAAATTGTTGATCTAACCATATTTTTTCTACTTCTGAAAGACGCGCAATTTTTTCGATTTCTGAAACCGGGGCATAAAAAGCCGCGATAGGAATTAATTGCCATTCGCGAATAAATCGGATCTCGGGGGATATAGAAGCAATTTTGGGGATTGCATCTTTCATTGCAGTTTTACTGGTAAAGGTAATTATAATTTGCACTGAATCTAAGATTTTTTCTGAATTCGTTAAAAGAGATTGAAGGTTATAACCTACCTTACTCAGCGTATTATTTAGGCAGTGTCCATTTTGGGGCGTATTAATAACCGCACGGGGCACTCCCATTAAAAGTGATGAAAAAATCGCACTAATGAGAATTAGTGAAAATAATTTTTTGTATGGCATCTTATAATAACTCATACTCCTTATTATAAAAATATGGTTAAATTCATTCATTGAAAATAACAGAGACTTCGTTAGAATTATTTGCAGAGAACGCAAGCGTGATCTCAAGTTTATGAGTAGCGAGGTCATAGTTCCATTTGACCGATGCCGAATTATCTTTTAATTTTATATCTTGAGGGGGTTTCTTGGAATAAATTAATAATTTCAAGGTAGAATTTGGGGAATATTGGATCGTAAAACTGAGATTCGCTGAATCAATTTGAATATGTGGAATCAATTTATTTGAACAGGTAACAAATTTCTCATGAGCACCAATTAACGCAACTCCCTCTTTAATGAAAGGAGCAAATATGAAATATTTATATCCCATTCGTTTGAGAGTTAAATTTATCTCCTCTTCTGGACCTATTTCCTTGAGCTCATTCGTGAAGAAATCATAAAGCACTCCTTTCTCTGGATATCCCAACTCTTGTAGAGTTACCTTAGGATCTTTCACGCGGTAGTGCCAAAGATTCACCACTACAATGTAACGCCAAAAAAGTCCCCCTCTTTGGGTCCAAGTATCCATAATATAGGGTTTTTGATGAATTTTGAACATTAGATCATTCGCTGTAATCGGACGATCTGGCTTTAGAAGAAGTCCTTCTTCGGTACAAGTTTTTATGAGCAAATCTCGATTAATCCGCTCTGCCCTATCGCCTGGACAAATGATTCCACCCCCTAAATTGCTGAGTAAGGTCATCTGCTCAGGGTATAGTTCGCGGTAGAACCCTTGTTTAAGAGGAGTTTTTGTAGTGAGATAACAATCCAAGGAAGGCCAAATCCCAACTCCCCATGCGAGAATGTTAGTTTGACTAAAGTGAGGATAGTAAAATTGTTTTGTGCCCCGTGCATTATAATCCCCTGTGACTCGGACGTTAGTCACTGCAGGAAATTTTAAGGCATTAAGAAATGCGCCTGAGGGCGCCATACAATATTGTATTGAGATATTATGCCGATGCGCCGCTTCAGCCATCCACGTTAGCCAGTTTTCTGCAGCATATACATCTTCTTGAAGGAATGAAATCCGAGAAAAGGTATTAATAAGCCAATCTTGTTCGTACATGATTAGACCCCATTCAGCCGCTTGATTCATGAGAGTATCCCAAAAAGCAGGCTCCATCGGGAGAGCTGCTCGCTTGCTAATGATGGATTTATACTTTTTGAGATAAGGTGATTTCGGTGAAAACCATCGAGAATGGCATGCCAAGGGCAAATTAATCTTTTCATGAAGTGTTTTCAATCCATTCGGGAATTCTGTTGGAATGGCTTCCCAGAGAATGGTACCTCCGAAAGCAGCCCCACCGATTAATTTCCCGATCCATTTAAATGGAGGATACTTCCATATCGCATTCATGTCTTTCTGGTACCACCAACTATCCAATTGAAAGTATTTAATAGGAATTTTCTTTTCCTGAAAAATGTTGCACGCAGAGGTTATTGTTTGTTCGCAGTTCATCCCTTTTTCTTTGCGATAATAATAGTAGGCACCGTTTTGTGTCCAAAACCCGAGATTAGCAAGCACAGGATCGGCATAGGGATCTTTAGGAACTTTATTATGATATTTATGCAGATAATCGCACCAATCCACAATGGCTTTATTAATGCCTTGCGTAAAAAATAGTAAGGTAGAATGTTCATAGCCCGGGGGTATTTCTTTAATTTGTCCCTCTAAACCGTGGAAAATCATATCCTCTTGCCCAGTAAAAGCGATCATAAAATGATCTAAAGGCCCTAACACAGCTGCATTCAATTCATTATCATAAAAAACGACAGGTCCTTGAGTACTTTGCTGGGATATACTTCGCATAGGAGGAGAAAAGATGCCATAACGGAAAGCCAGTACTCTCTGATTGGGCCCCTCCTGATTAAAGGATGGAAATTTGAAAAAGGGGATGTGTAACTTTTTTGTTGCCACATCTTTGAGTCCTAACGGGAATTCTAGCTGAAATTTGATGATTGGTTGATTTGAATAGATATAAATACTAGAGTGGACCCGAATGGCGGTTCCCTCTAGTTCCCATTTCATAAAAATTCGTTCAAAAGTGCCAAAAATATCAGAACTGGTGCTTTTTTCGAGGGATATGAGTTTAATGCTTTGGTTTTTTTGGGATGCATGGGCAGAGTACCAGCGGTTTTGATAGTGAATTTGAAGGGTTCCATTGGATAATCGCCTTCCCTTTCCAAAATTTATCTCATACCGACCGAACGCATCAACTATGACCTCCGGAATACAGTTTTGAACTTGATCAAATTCCGGTTGCGCGAATCGGTCTAATTTACTAGGACGATAGGCAGCATTAACCCGCAGAGCCCAAATTTTCCAGATAAGTGGTATTAAAAAATACGCTATCACGAAAAAAGAGACAAAAAAGATTAAAATGCTCCACAAATTCATGGTCAACCCTACTTGGATAATTATTTCTTTTAGCGAAACTTATTCTAAAGCGAAAAATATCACTAATACCAGCAGAGCCAATGCTAAAGCAATGACTAAGAGCTGTATACTAAATATTCTAATATAATTTCTTCTCTTTATTATATTCAAATCTTTAAAAAGTTTTGTTTTCAAAATATCTTGGATTTTAGATAAGTTTAAGAGTTATAATCGTAAAGGGATATAGTTATGGAATTTTGGTGCGACGAATGCGGCAGTTTAATGTATCACCTTAAAAAAGGCGGTAAAAGTGTTCTTACTTGCAAGCGCTGTGGTTTCACCAAAGAACCCGATGGAGAAATTACTGATGAAGCATTTACAATCTCAACAAAAATCCGACACTCCGAAAAAGATCGCATAGAAATTATAAAAGATGATGGTTTAAAGGCAATGCCTACTACCAAAGAGGCACAATGTCCTAAATGTAACAATAGAGAGATAGCTTATTGGCAAGTACAAACCCGGGGCGCAGATGAAGGGATGACAACATTCTATCGATGCATAAAATGTAAATTCACTTGGCGCGCTTACTAACACAATTCAAACACCAGTATCCTTAAAATTTAATGTAAATTCATTTTCTAGAGGAAAAAGAATGGTTATCGAGAAATTAAAAACAATCAAACAATTCTCCAACATTAAAGAAATTCTAATTAATAAAGATTTAGCTATGCTCGGAGATTCTTTTGTCAATTTCATCTACTCCCTAGCAAAATCATATGCATTAGAAAAATTCGATGGTTGGAAAATACCTAATAAAGTGTTAGCTCAAGCCTTACGTGATGCAGAAATGCGTTATTTAGTCTCCCATAAAGCAAGTAGGCATAATTTAGGAGACGCCGTTGAAGCCCTCATTGTTCATGCTTGGCTCTATCAAAATATTTCCATCGAAGAACTAACCACTATTCTATATACACAATTGAAAACTGGCGACTTTTCAGATCGAAAAAAGGAAGAACGCAGTGCTGTCCAGGCATTTACTTCTTTATTGCTGGAAATTCGAAATAAATACAAACTAAAATAAGATATGAAATAATTAATCTCTAAGTTGATTATTTTTTACGATTCTGATATTACATGTTCAAACTTTGTCTCAAACTCTTCTATACTTGCTTCTAACCTCTTTAGCGCATCCTCTAATGCCTGGGTAGGACTTTTTTCTTTATTAGTTTTTATATAAAATCGGAGTTCTTTAATCAAGGGATGCTTTATCATATAGCCGGTGTGAACCACCGCTGGATCATTGAACAATTCCTTGCGTAATATGTTCATTAAGGTGTGCCCTTCTTCATAAATATTCAGTTCAATTTCGTTCTCGGTTTTATTTAAAATCTCAATTTTCATGTCCAAAAACCTCGATAAAAAAAATAAAATCCTAATTAAAAATTTTATCTATTAGATTTTTGAGCAGATTTACATTAAAAATATTTGGAAAAATTTAAAGTAGGAAATCATTTTGGCTAGAACCCGAAGGAAAGAGTTAGTATTTTTTTTGAAAGATCCCGAGAAACAGGCAAAATTTCTAGAGACCGTGCATAAGAAAATTACAATGGTGAATATACATATCGAATCAAAGTTGGATAAAATAAGATTAACGATTTCAGGAACCCATGAAAGCGTACGCTATGCCATTCAAATCATTAGAGGGATTGAAACTGCCTTAAAAAGTTAAGGATGGTAGGTTCCATAATTCTGAGAGACTTTTCGGCTTTCAGTGATATTGCAATTCGCACAATGAAGCCGCGGTCCTGCTTGTTTTAAAATGGCGCCACACTCAGAACAATAGGCTAAAATGACGCCAAGATCAGGAGCAGCGGTACTAAGGAAAAACGGAATTATGGTGTCATCTATTACTACAGCCTTGATAATATCTCCGACTTTAAAGGCATCTGAGAGACTTTCAAGATAGGTCTTTGAGACTTGCGAAATATGAATCATTCCTTCAAAATCAGTTGAAGGATTAAATCCGGGAACATTGGTAATGTCCGCAATTGTCATTTGCTTCCGGACCATGTTTATTTGGCCAACTATAATATCGCCCTTTTTGGGAAGGGTGGGTTTGTTTTCCTTGGGCATTACTGAAATGCGTTTTTCCTTATTATCGATTTTGATTTCACCAATAATGCAAGAAAATATTATGCCATTTTTAGTATACGTTCCTCTACCTGGCATATACATTTCTTCTACGCTGATCTTTTGTCCCGGAATGACGAGATCGCCGGATTTTATCTCACTTTTTTCCAATTTTATCAACAGCTCATTATGAATTTACTTTTTAATTAAATTTTTTGATCAACAGCTCATTATGAATTTACTTTTTAATTGTATTTATTGTATTTTTACTTTACTAATGATTCGGTAGAGATCTATTTGCACGGGATAGGACTTCTTTTGATGGAACTCAAAAAGATGAGGAATTACTATCTGAAGAGGGATGATGGCATCAACGATTGCCTGTTGATTTTGGATCAAATTTCGTAAAAAAGTTTGGTTTTTCGTTCCAGATTTATGGATAGAGTAAATTATTGGCGCATTTCGCATAGCTTTCTTTAAAAAAATACTATCCATGCCGCGATCTCTCTTCTGTACTCCAAAAGGTGGATTTTGGATGATCACATCAACAGTGATATTAAAATCTTGGATATTCATCTGAACCCATCTAATTTTATCAAAAATATTCAGGGTTTTCGCATTTTGATCTGCTATATCTAATTGCCGTCGGTCTATATCAACGCCAATAACTTGTTTGGCACCTAATAACGCGGCACCTATTGCTAATAGACCAGTTCCACACCCCAAATCGCCGATCATTTTATTCTGAATGTCGTTGTAGGTATTGGAGATGATAGAAAGAATCGTTGAAGCGCCTTGGGGGGTAATGGAATATTGTTCTAATTCGGGTTTAGGATTCTCCATTTCTTTTAAATTTTGCAATACTATTTCAAGTTTTTTCCTTGAAACTAATCTTTTCTGAGAAACCATGGTGGATTACACTGGGTTTATTTCAATCATCAACATATAAAACAAATCAATTTCCTTTATTTTTACAACCACAGACCGAAAATTCATGAACTTTTTTATCATTTTCCCAAAAAGAAATAAGTATGATTGGCTTTTTACATTTATTACAAATTTTTGGGGTATCTATTTTGCTCATTTAAATTCCAGTGATCTGAATTCTCAATTATATGTTAAAATTCTTTCCAGGCTTTTCCATAATTCGTTCCCGCATAGATTGCGCGATTGCCTAATTGCTCTTCAATTCTAAGAAGCTGATTATATTTGGCAGTTCGTTCACCGCGTGCAGAGGCGCCTGCTTTAATCAAGCCCGAATTGAGACCGACTGCTAAATCTGCAATCAAAGTATCCTCGGTTTCACCACTTCGGTGACTAACAATCACTGCATAATTATGTGAATAAGCTAAAAGAGCCGTTGAAATAGCTTCCGATAAGGTACCACATTGATTCACTTTAAGAAGAATACAATTACCTGCTTTTTTATCAATTCCAAGTTGCAGCCGTTTAGATTGAGAAACAAAAAGGTCATCACCCACAATCAACGCTTGAGATCCAAGGATTTTGGTTAGTTTCGCAGTATTCTCAAAATCCCTTTCCTGAAAGGGATCTTCGATCGAGCCTAATGGGTATGATTCCACCAAATTTCGATAATAATCGGTTAATTCACCAGCACTCAGTTGCTTCCCATCGATCGTATAGGATTCTTTCGTATGAAATTCACTCGCCGCGGCATCAATTGCAAAAATAACATCTTTTTTAGGGCTGTAATTCGCAGTTTCAACGGCAGAAACTAGGATTTCAAAAGCTTCCCGGCTCGTTTTCATATTTGGCGCAAATCCCCCCTCATCGCCTACATTTATTGCAGTTTTCCCATATTTTTTTTCTAAAAGGGATTTCAAGGTCTGATAAATTTCACTTAACGCTTGAATTGCCGCTTGATACGTCTTAAAATTGATGGGAAGAACCATGAATTCTTGAATAGTGAGATCATTTCCTGCATGTTTCCCTCCGTTAATAATATTCGCCATGGGTACGGGAAGTAAGAATTTATCTTTTGTAGTAGTATGAGAAAGGGTATATAAATATTGATAGAGCGATTGATTTTTTACTTGGGCAGCTAATTTGGCTACAGCAAGCGAGACCGATAAAATGGCATTCGCCCCTAAATTGGCTTTGTTTGGGGTTCCATCTAACTCGATCATCGCGCCATCAATATTCTTCTGCTCAAATACATTCATTCCTGTTATTTTGGGAGCTATTTTCTGATTAACATTTTGAATTGCTTTTTTAACGCCTTTTCCTTTAAATTCCGGGGTTTGATCTCGAAGTTCGAGTGCTTCATAAGTTCCGGTTGATGCCCCCGAGGGGACTGCTGCTCGCGCTTGGAAATTATTTTCAGAAAAAACCTCCGTTTCGACGGTTGGATTTCCGCGGGAATCCAATATCCACCTGGCATGAATCTTTTTAATTACAACTTTAGAATTATTCATCGATCACACATCCTATTTGTTTCACTCTATAATTCTCTTAAAATTTTATAAAGAATTTCTTTTGAGATAAATTTTAATGCGTTGTTAGTAGAATAAAGAATTAAAAATTTAAATTACTGTAAATTCTTTAGAGATTCAACCCCAAAGATTTGTAAAAGAGAACAGAAAATACAGATTTTTAGGGTTTATGAACGAAAAGTAGAATAAATAAAAGAATTGCAGATCAATTTAAAAAAGAAAATTAGATGTATAAGGAATTTGTGAGTTTAGAGATTCATTTCATGAATTCAGAGAAAGTGTGAGGTATAAAAGATGTTTGCACCACCCGGTCTTGGATATGACCGTGCCATAACCCAATTCTCGCCAGATGGCAGGCTCTTTCAGGTTGAATATGCAATAGAGGCGGTTCGGAGAGGCACAACTGCTATTGGAATTAGATGTGTAGAAGGTGTGGTTTTAGCAGTTGAAAAAAGAGTATTAAGTTTGCAAGAACCCGAAACCGTTGAAAAACTTTTTACTATTGATGAACATGTGGGAGCGGCCATTGCGGGCTTAACTGCAGATGCACGAGTTTTAATAGATAATGCCAGAATTCAATCGCAAATTAATCGGTTGTATTACAATGAAGCTATTAATCTTTCGGTTTTAACGAAGCGTATTTGCGATTTAAAACAATTGTACACGCAACATGCTGGTGTACGCCCATTTGGCGTTTCCTTATTAATTGCAGGAATTGATGATTCACCAAAATTGTTCATGACCGACCCTTCCGGTGCTTTTTGGGGATATCGAGCTCAAGCAATAGGCGCAGGTGCGCAAACCGTTCGCGAAGAATTGGAAAAGGAATATGATGAAAATAAATCCATGGAAGAAATTATTATTCTAGCATTAAAGGCACTAAAAAAAGTCATCGAAACGGAGTTAGACCCTACAAAAGCGGAAATTGCAGTAATTAAAACGGACACTAAAAAATTTGAACGACTTTCATACAGTGAAATGGATAGTTACATCAAAAAAGCACTTAGCAGCTGATATAATAAGTGAGATAATTAATAACAAAAAGCAATAGTGGTTTGTGAATAATGATGGGAATGCGCGGCGATAAGCGCATAGATTTAGGCGATGCAGTAATAGCTCGATACGAAACGAGCGGGGAGAAATTTGAAATCCTCGTCCACCCGAATTTAGCTTGGGATTATCGCAAAGGAAAAGAAATAGAAATTAGCGATATATTAGTGGGTGACACTGTTTTTGAGGACGCACACCGAGGAAAAAAAGCAACCAAAGAAAGTTTACAAAAAGTATTCGGTAACATTGATTCTAGCGAAATTATCAAGCAGATTCTGACCAACGGAGAAATTCAGCTGACTACTGAGCAAAGACGGAAGATAGTCGAGGAAAAACGAAAGCAAATAATAACCTATATTGCTCAAAATGCCATCAATCCACAAACAAGTCTTCCACATCCACCCGCCCGTATAGAGCGAGCTTTGGAGGAAGTAAGAGTTATAATAGATCCGTGGAAAAACGTAGAAGACCAAGTGAAAGATCTTGTCAGAAGCTTAGAGCCGATATTACCTATCCGATTAGAAAAAATAACCTTCGCCGTTAAATTGCCAGGAAAATTTCAAGCGAAAGCGTACCAAATAATTATACGGAATGGGACAATAACCAAGGAAGAATGGCAGGCAGATGGAAATTGGATTGCTTTAGTTGAAATGGCAGCTGGAATGCAACCAAACGTTGTAGACCAATTGAGCAAACTCACAAAAGGCCGTATAGAAGTTAAAAAATTATGAAATTGTTGAAAAATAAAAAGGTTTGAGGTGTTTTTATGAGTATACTTTTTGAAAAGAAAAAAGTTGTTATTCCAGGAGAATCTCTTGCTGAAGGAGATTATAGAGCGGGTTCCGGTACTTATAAAGAAGGAAATTTAATTAGATCATCTATTATAGGATTGCCGGAAATGAGGAATAATTTCGTTTATGTAATTCCGCTTCAGGGAGCGTATATATCGAATCTAAGATATGCGTAAATCCCTAAAGTGGGAGATATTATAATTGGTAAAGTAATAAGTACCAGCATCGTCTCCTGGAAAATCGATACCAATTCAGCATACGAAGCATCCCTCCATGCATCATCTGTTTTAGATCGATCCTTTAATCCGTTGAAAGATGATATTCGAAAACAATTCGATGTAGGAGATTTACTAGCGGCAGAAGTCATTGCATTTAATAGAACGAGAGACCCTGTTTTATCAATAAAAGGAAGGGGATTAGGAAAATTAAGAGGAGGACGAATTATAGAGATCCATCCAGCTAAGGTTCCCCGGTTAATTGGACGAAAAGGGTCAATGATTAATCTAATAAAAAATGAAACGAATAGCCGCATCACCATCGGACAAAATGGATTAGTTTGGGTCAGTGGAAAGGACAATGAAACTGAATTGTTGATAGAAAAGTTAATTCGAAAAATTGAGAAAGAGGCTCATACCTCTGGATTAACGGATAGAATAAAAGAACTTATTCAAGAAGGAATGAAAAAACCTGAGGTGAAATAAATGGCTTTATATAGATATCAAGCTCCAAAATCATTAATTGATAAAGAAGGAAAACGGATAGATAATCGAAAATATAATGAATTACGCCCCATATCATTTAAAGTCGGAATTTTGCCAAATTGTGATGGCTCTGCTTATATTGAAATGGGCGGAAATAAAATCCTTGCAGGAGTTTACGGGCCCCGAAAAGTAACCCCCCGCCATCTTGCGCTTCCCAATAAATGTGTGGTCCGGTCATTATATCGCATGGCCACCTTTTCAGTGGATGAAAGAAAATCACCAGCGCCTAGTCGACGAGAAGTGGAATTGTCTATGGTAATCGCCAATGCATTAGAACCATCTATTTTCGTAGATCAATACCCTAAAACTTTAATCGATATAAATATTCAAGTTTTAGCGGCTGATGGAGGCACCCGATGCGCTTCTCTCAATGCCGCCTCCTTGGCTCTCGCAGATGCAGGGATTGCACTCAAAGATCTAGTTACAGCTGTTGCCGTCGGGAAAGTTAGCGGAAAAATTGTCCTTGATTTAAATGATATTGAAGATAAAGAAGGAGAAGCGGATTTACCGATAGCCGCCATGCCACAGCATAATGAAATAACCCTGCTTCAATTTGATGGAATAATGACCGAACAGGAGTTTAAAGAAGCCGTAAGTTTGGGGTTAGAAGGAATCAAACAAATTTACGTTCTGCAAAAGGAAGCTATTCGGGCAAAATTTGCTGATATTTCTGAAGATATCGCAGAAGAAGGTCCAGAAGATCTTGGTGCTGAAATGAAAGACGATAAAAGAGAAAAAAGAAATGAAATGCGTTTCGAGGATGAATGATCAAAATGGAAACCTACAGAATAATATCAGATTTAGAAAAACGCCATATTGAAAATCTTGCGAAAAAAGGACAACGAATTGATGGGCGCGGGCTTAATGAATATCGAGATATCATGATTGAAACAAATTTTATTCCAAAAGCCGAAGGATCATGCAAAATTTCTCTTGGTAAAACAGAGATTGTTGCAGGTGTGAAAATTTCTACCGGTCCGCCTTATTCGGATACTCCGGAATCTGGCGTTATCACCATTAATGCAGAACTTTGCCCTATGGCAGCTCCTCATTTTGAATCGGGTCCACCTAATGAATATTCCGTAGAATTTTCTAGAGTTGTTGATCGTGGCATTCGTCATGCTAATATCATCAATAAAGAGAAGCTGATTATTGTACCGAGCGAAAAAGTGTTTATCATCTTCATTGATTTATATGTAATAGGATTTGATGGCAACTTATTTGATGCTGGGTCATTGGCTGCTGTAAAAGCCTTATCTACTACAATGCTCCCAGAAGTGGATGAAAGCATGATTACTGGTAAAGAGCCTTTGAAAACTAGAGAAGAATTGAAGTGGCATCCTTTAGAAGTTTTGGACCTCCCTGTTTCAGTAACTGTTGCGAAAATAGGGGACACCTTAATGGTAGATCCGAACGCTAATGAAGAGCGAGTTTTAGATAGTAGAATTACCTTCACATTGAATTCCCAAAATGAAATTGTAAGCGCGCAAAAAGGTGAAGCAGGATCTTTCAAGGTTGATGAAATCTATAAGGCGCTCGGAATGGCTCAGGAAGTCGCTCCGAAGCTCCGAAAATACCTTCAACCTTCCTCTTAAATTTTTTTAAAAAAATTTTTAATATCTTGAATGTTACATTTACCTAAAACCGATAAAAAAATAAAAAATAAAAAAAAGAGTTGGATTTCCTTTGGGTGGAAATACGAAAAAAGTTGGTATTACCGGAAGATTTGGCGCACGTTATGGATCTACTGTCCGAAAGAGAGTTAGAAAAGTTGAAGAGCGCATGAAACAGCCTCATAAATGTCCGCGCTGTCTAACAAAAGCTGTTCATCGGCTAGCTGTGGGGATCTGGCAATGTCGAAAATGTAGTTTGAAATTTTCAGGTGGCGCCTATATGCCAGAAACCGCCGAAGGACGAAAAGCTACCCGAGGAACTAAACGTATCGCAAGTCAGACGCAAGAATAGAATAATTCTCTAACCTGTAAGTGGAACCCGAAGTGGAAAGTATAAACGCAACTATTGCAATCAAATTTAGCGATTCTGACACGGCTGAAACTTTCTTTGCGGCTTTAGAGCCTGAGACTTTAAATACTTTAACAGATAGGTCGTCTATTTCTATTAAAAAAGAAAAGGATACTATTCAGCTTGAAGTGAATGCTAAAGATATAATAGCATTTCGTTCTACATTAAACTCCTATTTAATTTGGATGAAAGTGCTCTTCGCTATTGATGAGCTATTCAACCGTTAACTGATCCTCCAACTCATCCTTAAAGGTTAGTTGAAAAATCCAAAATTTCAAATATACAAAACTCGGTAAAAAAGTATAGGAAAAATTTATTATAACTTTTAAAAAATGAGAGCGAATTATAATTTATAAAAAAAAGTGAGAAGAATATGGCAAAAATACCGCCTCAACTTCAAGATCAATTCTATAAATTCCAACAATTACAGCAAAAGGTAGAAATTTTAGGCAATCAACGTTTACAGCTCGAAAGAGATTTGAAAGAAACCGAAAGCGCATTGGCAGAATTAGAAAAATTAGTAGATCAAAATGCCGTCGTATTTAAAACGATTGGGGCAATACTCGTCAAAGCGAATAAAGACAAAGTAAAAGAGGAATTAAGCGATCATAAAGAAACGCTTGATATGAGAATTAAAACCATTCAGAGACAAGAGGAACGAGCAAAGCAAGATTTAGAGGAAAAACGAACGGCTATTCAAACTGCCTTGCAACAAGCCCAAATGGGCGCTGGTGGAAGTGGATTTCCAGGACCCATGTAATTTACTTAATCCACTCTATTTTTCTTAATTATCTTTAAATGATGATCGTTTCGCGACGTTTATGAATCCAAAAATTCCTCTTTCCGTTCAAAATTTATCCGCTGAACAGCTAGAGAATATACTTTTCCTCGCAGAACAAGTCGCACGTAAATATATCTCCTCTCAAATTCCCTCTAAAGAAATAAAAAATTTAGAAGTATTGATAGAATTTGATACCACCACTGAATTTAAACTCGAATGTATAATTGATATCCAATTAATTAGGCATTCAAAAATCAACCCCCAAAAAATCACCGATCAAGCTGTCCAAAAAGTCTTCGAGTTCATTGAAAAAGAACTGAATTTAACGCCTTCCGAACCGTCCTAGCCCATAAACATGGGCAGCACGACCATAATTATTACCATTACCGCAATCATAACCGCCATGCATATCCAGGTGTTTTTGTTCTTACCTTTTTGCTTATTTTTCCAATCCGCATATTCTTTCTCACACGTTGGAGAGCAGAATTCCTTATCGGGCGCGTTGGCGAGTCCACACACTAAACAGTGTTTGTGCGGTTCCCAGCGTTTTATCCATTTTTTCCGTTTAAGTCTCTCTTCAACTGCCATGATTATTGCCCGAATACCATTGGTAAAAAACTATAAAATTATAACTATTTAAAATTATATCCTCGCTCCGGGAAAAAAATTAGAACACAATTCGTGTGCCGATTTTTTCTCCTTTTACTACTTTAACTATGTTCTCCGGATTTTTACCTGAGATGAAATGGGTATAAATTTTTGAGCGTTCCACGATTTTTAGGGCGAGGAAGTCAAACAATCGATAGTGGCCTGCGGTATTTGCATCAGGTTTATTGATGAGTTCGAAAAGTTGTTTGGTGGTAATTTCATCAAGTTTCTTTGCCGCGGGATTTACGGCGGGATCTTCGGCATATACACCATCGACATCCGTCACATCGATAAGCATATTGGCGCCGAGGAGTTCTGCAACGATTGCGGCGACTGCGTTTGTGGATTGGCCCGGCGTAAGTCCCCCTAGGACGACGGCTCGACGGCTCGAAGCGGCTTGCAGCGTTTCTTCAAGGGATCTGGGTGGAATTGGATGCACTAACCCTTTTAAAGCACTGATTAAAAGTCGCGCATTTACTCGTGACACGCGAATCCCGATATCATCACAATATCCCTCAGAGGCACCTAAAGCACGCATGGCGGTTATATATTTTCTGGCTTCGGTACCGCCCCCCACTACAACGACAATTTCATGACCTTCTTTCAATAGTGATTCAATATTCCTTGCAATCTGCTTGATTTCGGCTACATTAATTTGCCCCTCTTTATTGAGAAGCAAAGAGCCCCCGATTTTAATTACTATTTTCATTGACTAACACCTTATCTTTATTTCAATTCTCTTTTCCTTTGCGGCTTCCTTCTCTTACCATTAGATCTTTTAATTACTAGTTATGAATTCTTACTATCATTTAAAATTTTTGACATGACGATTGCCTTAAATGCTGGTAATTCTACGAGTGGAATATTACCCCCTTGCCCCAATTCAGGTTTGCCTCCGCCACGACCACCCACCTCTTTGGTAATCACCCGTACCAAATTTC
>CAYGYC010000003.1:0-37555 GCA_964353755.1 uncultured archaeon
AACCATATGGATGAAGAAATCCTGAGGTCCAGGGTTCGAATCCCTGTGGGCCCGCCATCTCTTTTTTTCTAATGTTTTGTTGAAATTTTTTGTACAACTTAAAAATCGGCTCTCTCAAGATATACGCAGGGCTTTTCGACTTATTTCGAACAAACAGATTAGTACTTTACAAAAAAGCTTATAGAATGTGTTCGACCTCTCGTGCATGATCCATAAACCAGTTAAAAAAAAGCCCGATTTTCCTCGCTTTATATTATCTTACCTTAAATAATCTTTAAGGAAAACAAGTAGTTGTGAGTCTTCAAACCGGTTTATCTCATAAATTAATATGTAAAAGATGAATATTAATGGCAGAACTTGGCTCTAGGGATGAAATTCGGAAACGCAAAAAAGTGGAACTCGATGGCATTGAAGTGGAAAATCGCATCAGGCAGGAGGTGGGACTGCCCACGATGGAGCCAGAAAAAGTGTTAGATCAGGCTTATGAGACGTGTAGAAAGCAATCTAAGAAAGAAGAAAGGCATCCGACTGAGAAAAAAGCAGAGGTAGATGTAATCGAACTGGAAAACCGCATCTTACAGGAGATTGGCGATTTTCCAATGGAAACGGAAAATGTAATGAACTTAAGACCGCTAGAGAATTCTAAGGACTCCAAATCTACTGAAAAAAGAGACAATGAACAAACGAATTTGCGGAAAAAAAATGAAATAATAATTCCTAAAGAATTCACGCCAGATTTAGCTAAATTTATTGCATTGATTATGACAGATGGATCTTTTTTCAGAAATCGGATTTCTATTAAAAATACTTCTTATTCACTTATTGAGGAATTTAAAAACTTGGCAACAAGAATTTTTAAAATTAAAAATTTCCATGAATACATTGAAATTCATAAAAACCCAAATGCGAAACCTTGTTATTGCTGCAAAATATATTCTAAAGAATTATCTCATTATCTCGCTCAATATATTGATAAATCAGATCGTGAAAAAACTAAACTTCCTGATGGAATTTTTAATTTGCCGGAAAAGGAAATTGGTGAAATTTTGAAACTTGCGTTTTCTTCAGATGGCTCTGTCGGACTTCGTCCTTACAAAAACAAGAAAAACACGGATGGAAAGTGGCTTATTCTTAAGCGAATTGAATTTGCATGCTTTTCATTATCCTTAATTAATCAATGGAAGAAATTAATCGAATCGTTGGGCATCAAATGTCGATTCGATAAATATACTAAAACACATTTGATAATTACAGGGAAGGAAAATATCCTTAAGTTTAAAGAAAAAATAGATTTTTTAGAAGGGATCTTAATCGGGAAAAGTCCTCTTTGGAACGGCTATACACGTAAAGAATTGTTAGATGTACTTATTGAAGATTATAAAAACCCAAAACGTGGCTTTGATTCACGGGAGGATGTTGTAAATCACTTGAAATCATTATTTAAAAGTAGAAACTAATGTTTCAAATTGGAATATTCATAATTTTCAGCGATTCTTTGTATTGAAAATCATTTTATGAGAAAGAAGAAATTTTATATAACATATCTTCATTTTTTAATTGAGATTAGTTTAATTAAATCCCCCCGCGTAGTTCAGACTGGTAGGACGCCGGGCGTGCGTTTTCGCCCGGCGGGCGCCTATAACATCGGGCTGTAGATCAATCCCGCATAATTGAGCTGGGTACAGTGCCCTACTATGAGATTATGTCAGCAACAGGCACCCGAGCGTCACCTGAGGTATTTTTCCGAAGGCGCGAAGCTACCTTTGGAAGTATCTTTCCAAAGGCGATACGGTTCAAATCCGGCCGCGGGGATTTCTCTCCCCCCCTAGAATAGGGACCTGAATCCATACGAAATATTAAAAAGTGAATAAGGAATACATATACGAGAAATTAAGTGGAAAGAAGATTTCAAGAGATAAAGTGCCAGAAGCAAGAGGTAAGCCAGCCACGGTGGTGCAGCTCGGTCTAACATCTGGGACACGGGTTGAACGCCCGCCCAAATGTCACTCCCAGGACCCGGATTCAAATTCCGGCCGTGGCGCCTTATTTCAAATATAAATGGGCTCGTAGCTCAGCTAGGCAGAGCGTCGGGCTTTTAACCCGATGGTCGCGGGTTCAATTCCCGTCGAGCCCGCATCTCTTATTTTTTGAAAATTTATTAATCTTTTCTAAAAAAAGGAGACCAAGCCACCAATTTTCCTATCTTCAGTCCACCCGTAACGTATTCCAGTAATTTTAGGTATATGAAGGATAATTTATCGCAATGTAGATCACTGCCCGATAGAATGCGCGAAGAGGTACGAAGCATTTATAAGGATAATTTATTTTTATAATGAAGAAGTTTTAAGCAAGTCGGGTTTTCGTAGAAATTGAGTACTCAGTGAATCTTTTGAAATGCAGAAAGATATGAGGTTAAAAGAGAGTAGATACTCGAAAAAGCATTATTTTAGAGAAGTTTAGAGTTATTAGAAATTATTGGTGTATCCAAACGACAAGCAATCCTGAAAATTTTGAATTTGATTGATAGATTTTTGAATTTGATAGAAGAATTATTAGAAATTATTGGTGTATCCACATGACAAGCAATCCTGAAAATTTTGAATTTGATCGATGGATTTTAATGGGATCTTTTTTTAAAGAGAAAGGGCTTGTGCGACAACATCTGGATTCGTATAATGTCTTTATTGAGAAGACGATACAAGAAGTGGTGAATGAAGTAGGGCGAATTGAGCCCGATGTTCCGCAATATTTTGTAAAGTTAGGGCGACTTACCATAGGAGACCCTACCATTCGTGAGGCGGATGGATCGGTCAAACCAATTTTCCCCATTGAAGCCCGGATTCGGAATTTAACCTATTCAGCGCCTTTATATTTAGAAATGATTCCAGTTCGGAAAGATGAAAGGACCGGAATGGAGATTGAGGGGGAAGTCGCTAATATCTATATTGGACGACTGCCCATTATGCTCCGGTCAAATGTATGTCTATTAAAGGATATGAGCAATGAGGAATTGATTAAACATGGGGAAGATCCGCTCGATCCGGGTGGTTATTTCATTATTAATGGTTCTGAACGAGTTTTAGTAACCCGAGAGGATCTAGCACCCAATCGGATATTGAGTGAAGTAGCTAGTAAGAGTTTATCGGTGAATTATGTTGGAAAAGTATTTTCCACGGCGCAAGGGTTTCGAGCGCCGGTTACGTTGGAACAACGCAATGATGGATCCCTCAGAGTAGCATTTCCATCAGTCCCGGGAAAAATTCCCTTTGCGATATTAGTGCGCGCGCTGGGATTGGTGACAGATAAAGAGATCAGTGATGCCATTTCGGATGACCCGTTGGTTCGACGCCAGCTTATTCCTACTCTCGAAGCCGCATCTCCCATTTATGTGCCAAAAGATCCCCAATCTACCGTGGATAATGCGTTAGATTATATAGGGAAGCGGGTCGCTGTGGGACAGACTCGGGAGTACCGGTTGAGAAGGGCGGGCCAAGTGCTAGATAAATATCTGCTTCCACATATTGGGAGAGAAAACAGCGATCGCATTAAAAAAGCCTATTATTTAGGGCAAATGGCGCAGCGGATTGTCGAATTACAGATTAATAAGCGGATTCCAGATGATAAAGATCATTATTCTAACAAACGATTGAAGTTAGCAGGAGACCTTTTAACTAGTCTTTTTCGAGTGGCATTTCTCAATCTTACCCGTGATATTAAATATCAGTTAGAACGAACGGCAGTACGTGGTCGTGCTCCAAATATCAAGACCGCAGTACGCGCTGACGTTGTTACGGAACGGTTACGGCATGCGCTGGCAACCGGAAATTGGGTGGGAGGAAAAGCAGGAGTGAGCCAATTACTTGATCGGACCAATTACATCTCTGCCTTAAGTCACCTACGGCGAGTAGTTTCGCCTCTTAGCCGAAGTCAGCCCCATTTCGAGGCACGCGATTTGCATCCGACCCATTGGGGAAAGATTTGCGTTCATCCAGCGACAAATGTCCTTCTTGGCGATGGAGTTTCACAAATTCAAATTAGAGAAATGGAAGACGATTATCATAATTTTACAATTACCACAGTTGATGAGTATTCACATCTACAAACTTCCTCGCAAGTTGATGCATATCAATGTGTATCGGCGTATGAGTTAAATAAGCGCGTTTTTGAAATTAAAACGATCACGGGAAGGTCAATTGTGGCAACCGAAGACCATCCTTTTTTGACTGACCGGGGATGGGTGACCGCAGGTGACCTACGATTAACAGATAAAGTGTTAATTCGTCCGACATTAGATCCAAAGAGTGGGTCTGAAGAAGACGAACGGGGCGTATATACAATTTTAGATATAAACGATATTGAAAATGATAAGGATAAGGAAGAACTCAAAGAATGTGGATTATTACCTCTAGATTCCGATAACCCTAAACTCAGCATCCTGGCTCGATTAATCGGCATAATATTAACGGATGGATATGTTGGAAATACTATCGAATTTTATTTAGGAACCGAAAAAGATGCTATGGATGTTTGCCGCGATCTTGAGACGTTGGGATTTACAGCAAATCCTATTGTTTATAAAGAAAGGACTTATCAATTTGAAAAGGCTCTAAATCCAACAACGTACGGAACTTTTCAAACAACGAAAGGTGGTGCTTTCCTGCGATTGATGATCGCGTTGGGCGCATCCCCCGGTAACCGAGTGGAACAAGAATCTATCTTCCCAGTGTGGATTTTGAATGCACCTAGGGAAGTCAAACAGGAGTTTCTGGGTGCCTTTATGGGAGGCGACGGAGCGGCTCCTTGGGTTTATAAACGTGAAGGACGTAAGGATAGCTTCAAAATTCGTATCCCTGACCTTGAACTTCACAAACATCCGAAATTTGTTGATTCGCAAATCAAATTCTTCGAAATCATGAAATCATTATTCGAAGAATTCGGAGTTAAAGTGAGCCATATTAAGACGAAAATCTTGGGAAAAGAGAATCGAATTGCAATTGATATGATATTTGACGCTTCTAAGGATAATATATTTCGGCTTTGTCATAATGTCAATTATAGATATTGCACCGATAAACAGAATAAGGCTCAACTTGTTGGCGAGTTTCTTGCTTATCGCCAGATACAAATAATTGAACGAATAAATATACAGAGACAAATTATTGAACTCTATAATCAAGGTAATCAACCAAAACAGATATCCCAGGCTTTAAATGTGGGATACCGCATTGTCACTGCGATAGTCCAAAGACGAGATCAAGAGCGAACTGTCGTACTTCCAAAATCTGCTGGTTCTATCGGGCAATTCTTTGAAGAAACACAAGCAAATGTCGAAACGGGCATGCTTTATTGTCCTCTAGCATCAATTAAATTAACAAACGATGATATAGTTTGTGATTTTACAACGGATAATGATACTCATACCTTTATTGCAAATGGATTTGTCACTCATAACTGCCCCAATGAGACCCCCGAAGGCCCCAATTGTGGACTAGTAAAAAATTTAGCCCTGATGTCATATATTTCCGTAGGGACAGATGATGTGAAAGTAGAAAAAATACTTCTGGAATTAGGCTTGCAACCCATTGAGGAGATGCGAGAGAAGGGTGTCAAGAAAGGATGTCGTGTTTTTCTGAATGGGAAGCTTATTGGCATACATTATCAGCCACAGGTGTTTGTCCAGCAACTTCGACAGAAAAGGCGTAAGAATGAAATTGACCATGAAGTTAATGTGGCTTTCTATGAAGATATTAATGAAATTCAGATAAATTGTGATGCCGGGCGGGCTCGCAGACCCGTTATTATAGTAGAAAAAGGACGAATGAGATTAAAGCGTGAGCATTTAGAAAAAGTTAAAAATGGAGAATGGCAGTGGAGCGATTTAATAGAACATGGCATAATTGAATACTTAGATGCAGAAGAAGAAGAGAACACGCTTATTGCCTTAAATCTCTCTGAAATTAAGGAGGATACCACTCATTTTGAAATAGAAGCTTCCACGATTCTAGGAATTACGGCAAGTCTCATCCCGTATGCCGCCCATAATCAAAGCCCAAGAAATACGTATGAAGCAGGGATGGCAAAGCAAGCACTAGGGTTATATGCGGCCAATTTTGGCTTACGGGTAGATACCCGAGGACAATTACTCCATTATCCACAAACCCCTATAGTTAAAACGAAATCGATGGATGCTATTGCCTTTGATACCAGACCCGCTGGGCAGAATTTCGTGGTTGCTATATTGAGTTTTCAGGGCTATAATATTGAAGATGCCCTCATCATTAATAAAGCGAGCATTGAACGGGGCTTAGGGCGGTCATCCTTCTTTAGAGCGTATGATGCGGAGGAACGGAAATACCCTGGTGGTCAAGAGGATAAATATGAAATTCCAGAGCGCACGGTCCGTGGATATCGCGCGGCGGAAGCTTATAGACATCTTGGAGAAGATGGCATTATCGAGCCTGAGATAGAAATCCAAGGGGGTGAAGTCCTCATTGGGCGCACCTCCCCCCCACGGTTCCTTGAAGAGTATAGAGAATTTGAACTCCCTGCCCCCACACGACGGGAAACTTCTATAAATTTACGCCATGGGGAAAATGGGGTTATCGATAAGGTAATCATAACCGAAACGATCGATGGTAATAAGTTAATTAAAGTTAAAGTCCGGGATCAACGTATTCCTGAGCTAGGGGATAAATTTGCTTCGCGCCATGGGCAGAAAGGCGTGTTGGGACTCATTGTGCCACAAGAAGACATGCCTTTCACAGAAGAGGGCATAGTTCCCGATCTGATAATAAATCCGCATGCCATTCCCTCTCGGATGACCCTTGGACAAGTCGTTGAATCGATATCAGGAAAAACGGCTGCGATGAAAGGTGTGCGCCAAGATGGAACCGCCTTCGCCGCTACACTAGAGGACGTCTGTAAAGAAATGGAGAAATATGGCTATAAATACACCGGAAGAGAGGCAATGTATAATGGTGTGACTGGTGAAAAATATTCAGCGGATATCTTCATTGGGGTCGTCTATTATCAAAAGCTGCATCATATGGTCGCCGATAAGATTCATGCCCGGGCGCGCGGTCCTGTCCAGATTCTCACCCGCCAACCCACGGAAGGGCGGGCGCGAGAAGGGGGATTGCGGTTCGGTGAAATGGAACGGGATTGCCTGGTCGGGCATGGCGCTGCCTTACTTTTGAAAGAGCGGTTATTAGAAGAATCAGATAAAACAACCATACTAGCCTGCAGCCAATGCGGAATACTTGCGGTATATGACCGAAACAAAGACCGGTACTATTGCCCGGTCTGCGGAGACAAAGTGAATATCGCAAAATTGACAGTATCCTATGCCTTTAAACTATTAATCCAAGAATTGACTTCGCTCCTCGTTGTCCCTCGGCTGAAACTCAAAGAAATTGCTTAAGAATATCCACAAGGTTTTTTCAATCTTTTTTCTTTTATTTTTTTAAAACCTGAGAAGCAATTACATTATTCTAGAAAGAAAAGACCTTCGCTAAAATCAGGATATCTAACCATCTTGTTAAAAAAAGGTGGGAATTATGAATTATTTCATAATATTTGTGCGGTGACATTGGCAACAATAACCCGTTTTACCCCTGCGCTGTTCATCAACGCAACGAGGACATTGGACGTGCCCACAATAGCTACATTTAGGCATTTTAATTCATCTTTTCTTCAAATTAGTCTGTTTATAAGGATTTTTTAATTAATTTTAACAACTTTTATACTATTAAATAATTTGGTAAGAAGAGCGCTTGCATTTCTGAAACCACTAATGTAAATTAGCCCAATGTATAACCAATTTTTTTGACCAAATCACGTCGTCCTTGTCGCTTTTCCGCATTTTCGATAGAATTAACCGACTGCCCATCAACAACACCAAGAATCGCTCTTCCTAGAGATGTTTCTGCAATGATGACTTCAAGTGGATTTGCGGTGGCAACATAGATATTGCATACCCCCGGAATATTTCTAATAGCGGGTAATACATTGATGGGAAAAGCATCCCGCATCATTATGACAAAAATATGGCTTGCCCCGATAGCTAACGCATTTTTCGCAGTTAATTTACCTAAGCGTTCATCATTATCATTGAAACGGACGAGTTTCGGGTCGGCTTCATTCATCGCTATAGCGCATTTAATTCCGGGGACAGTCGTAAGCAATTCGCGAAACAGATTATCCGTGGTATAGATTGAAAAATTGCCCTGCCCAATAATGACTTGGTCCTCTTTTTCTTTCTCAATTTTCACAACTTTTAGTTCAACGCCCTTAATAAAAACTCCCATAACAAAACCTCCTAGTTAATAGAAAAGAATGGTTGCAGTCCCTTCAATGGAATTCGAAACCTTATAAATTTCAAATTCAGCTTTTCCTTTCTCCAGGGGAGTTGGGAATTTTACCTGAATTTTATCGCCCTTTCGACACCATCCTTTCGTGAAATACTCCCAAAAAGTTAAAGAGTTCGGAAGGATAGTGATTCCTTCAGCTTTCAACTCAAATTTCGCTTTATTGATGGTTTGAACTTCCCCATTCACGATTTCAGCCCCAATTTCCATTTCCAATTTATTATTTTGCAATAACTTTTGAAGGGTTTCAGTATTTATTGACTTATCTGTAACCTGAGCTATTCCCTTACATAATAAGCTCCATGCCTCTTGAACAAGCTCGAGATCCACTAATTTTTTCCCTGCTTCTTGGAACTTTTTTACAATTTTCCCTTTGCTATGGATCATATCATTCGGTCTGACCATCGATCGAAACTGCACATCAATTCGTTTTAACTTACCTTTTCCGCTAATCCAATTGGTGAGCGCTTTCGTCAGCCATGCCATTGAAAAAAGACCGTGTTGAATGACATCGCCCAAGCCTGCTGCAACGGCAGCACTATAGGTCGTATGAATGGGGTTCCGATCACCAGAGGTCTCCGCGTAGCGATTAATCGCTTGGCGATTCACTGGTCCATCTATGCTTTCTAAAATATCACCTATTTTAATATCTTCATATTTGGTTGATACCATTCTCTTCTCTCGAATACCTTATTCTTTCTATTGAAAAATAAAAGTGAATTTTATAAAAATATTATCAGTTTGAGGAGATTATAAAAGTTCGTATTTCACGAGAAAAATCTAAGGATTTACAAAAAAAAGGGAAGAGTTTTTAAATATTATATTTATTCTGGTACTGCGACTGTGGCAGTTCCCACTATTGAATCCCTTAAGACAATGACAGCAAACCAGAAGGTATCGCCTTTTCGCTTTCCAATGAATTCAGCACTGACTGCATCTTTATCGGCTCTAATCCAGTTCCTAATTAAGGCTTTATCTCCTACAACACGTTTCGGATTGACTTTCACGTTGGGGGCTTCGAACACTATTTCAAATTTCTTGGCACCCGCCAAATCCCAATCGATATTAACTTTTATTTTCCCCTTCGCCAAATTCTTCAATACGTCAGTGTCACTCAAACTTGCGTCGCAGCTGGCTTCCCCTCGCACATAGGTTGTTTTAGTAGTCGTTTTAATTTCAAGATCCACTAATTTTTTGCCATCTTTCTGATACTTTTTGATAATTTTACCTTGGAAGGAGATAATATCGCCGGGTCTCGTCATTCCCAACATTCTACCGCCGTAATTCATGACATTTTCTGCACCAACCCAATCCACTAACATCTTTCCTATCATCGCATGAGAATAAAGCCCATGGGCAATCATCCCTTGATTTCCCGCTTTAATTGCGGCGACGATATCTTGGTGAATCGGATTTGTATCACCGCCCGCATCGGCATATGCCTTGAATTCAGCTTCAACTAATCCATATGGTGCGCCATATTCCATTTTTGGACCAATTTCGCCTTCTTTTAATTCATCCCATTTAACCATTTAAAAACCTCCTGGCATAACTACTACTCCAATACCACTGATTACCACTGTCTTACCTATTTTCTTTTCATCGTTGCTCTTTTCTATTACCGAAGTCGCTTCCAAATCGAGGACTAACATACCATTTGATTTGACTTCAATATTTTTAATTTTAGGCGTAGTTACGATTTTATCTCCATCCTTTAGGGGGGGAGCGTCTTTGGGATAGCTGTACGTTTGTCCACCATGCAAGATTTTCAAGGGGTTCTTTATAACGGGTTGACCATCCGATGCTTTGGCATCAGTCACTTTCATTAATGCTGGTAATACGAACGCATTCGCATAAGCAGGATGGGCCACTGGATCATCACTAAGAAATGGGGCTTGTTTGGCGCCGATTGATTGAGCAAATTCCACTAATTTTTCTTTCTTGACTCTGAACGTTGTACCTTTTAACTCTAATCCTATTAAGGAAGAAAAGTCTCTACTCATTTTTTTTATTCCTCTTTTTTTATTTTATGTCGCTAGATATGTAATGTTTGCATTAACCATAATTGTTGTAATTAAAAAATTTTCGGATATCTCCAAACATAACCTTTACTCCTTTGAACAGATTCTTACAACCAGGTTTATTTTTTGAATAGAATTTTCTTCGTTTCTAAATTCATTTCCACTTATCTTCAGTCATTTTCCATTTATCTTAATTCATTTTCCTTCTCGAATTTGAATCGCCTTATCCTGTCCTATCGAATTGCTCCTCCAATTCAAATAATACTAGAATTAAATCCTAAATCTCTTTCTCAATCAGATTTGGTTGTGGCGCTTGAGGGTATTGTCGGCAACACCGCCGTCAATGATTCCGAACAGGCCCGATGGACCTATGCGTTAAGCGAGGCGTGGTCCACGGTCAGCCCCGGCTTAACTGATGGGCTATATCTAGATTTAGGACCTCCGGATGTGATCGTCAAACCGAAAACTACGGATCACGTCGTTGAAATCGTTAAACTGGCGAATCAATATAAAATACCGCTTATCCCGCGCGGGGGCGGGACCGGTAATGCCTCCGGATCTGCTGCCCTCGCTAGTGGCGGCATCCTACTCGATTTACTGGATATGAATAAATTTGTCCGGTACGACCCGGTATCCCGTGCGTGCCGCTTTCAGGCGGGGATTAGCTGGGGCAAACTCCTCTATGATTTGAAAAAATTAGAATTAATCTTTAATATGAATTGTATCTGATTTTTTATCGCATAGTGTTGTCCATTTTAAAAATCGAAGTTTAAAAAAGAGGGGAGGCTCCTTGAAAAAGGAGATTTTGCAATTATATGAGCGAGTTTTCATTGAGGGATTTGCTGGAAATAGCGTTTCTTTCGTACCATTATGACTATTAGAGAAATGCTAATCAGTGCGCCGAGTAGGCCGCTTTTTCTTTTAGCATCAGAGCGTAATACTTTTAAAATGACAGTTCAACTCCATAAGTTTTATAAAAGAGGTGTCTTGAATAGCTAGTTAATATATGGTAGAGAAAAAGTGATGCCTTATCGAGGATGAATTGGAGAAGAAATTGCGGGATTTAGAAAAAAAATCCAAGTATCTTCGGGATTTGGATGCTCACTGCAATTCTTTGGTTGATCAGCAAGCCGATCTTTCCCCTAAAGAGAAGGCTACTCTCCAGACTAGTTGTAAAGTGGAAGGGCTAGCCCATTATGAAGTTGCCAAGAAATCCTGCGAAATCGACCACCAATCGGACTTGGTTTTCAAAGATTGGCGGCAAAACAGATGCGAAACTAGCCGTTTGAGCCAGCAGTGTCACAACCTTACGGGGTTCGTTCAACAAAAAGCGGAAGCGATCCGTAGGCAAAGGCCAGCTCCTCAGCAGGCACCGAATCCGCCCCAAACATTACAAAACCTGGTTGAGTTTGCACTGCAGGGAGTTTCTCCTGCGATTCGACGCCAGTTGGGGCTGACGTCCCTGTCAGAACTGCCAAAGCAAACGGTGCCACAGGGCAACTGCCCCGCCCTAGGTTCGCAGAGTTCGGAGAAGCCGATGCGGCAAAGTGACAGTTATATGGCGTCTCTTGGGAAGACCGGAGGCGAGGAGACAGTGCCTCCCGAGGGGAAATTGGGCCATCCCCTACCTACCTTGATGTCTACAGCACCCGTTTCTTCGCCGCCTTTCAAATTTCAAATGGCAAAGAAAAGGGAGCGAAAGGAAGAAGAACAGATGGAATCAACTCCATTTAATACCTCCTTTGATGCCCCTAACGGAGCACCTTCAGGGAAATACGGGTATTGGACATGGGATAACTTTGTCAATGAGCTTGTTGGATTTATTAATAAGTATTATAATTACTTGCCTTCAACCACCCCAGAGAAAGAAATGCAAACCCAAGTTCTAGAAGCGCTCAAGATTGGTGCACTTGCGCTTCCGACCACCGCTGCTATGCTTAATTATGGACGAGGGGATATCAAAGAAGCGATTAGGAAGTTTGGGGGTCTTAAAGAAGTTATAAGAAAATTGGGAATTCCTTATACACCCTCGCAGAAAGAGAAAGGGTATTGGCAGGATTGGGATACTTTCCTAACTGAACTTCTGCGATTCATAAATTTATTAGCTAACTACCTGCCTACTAATGCTTCTAACGATGAGCTTAGAGCGGATCTTATTCCTGCCCTCCAAGCAGGCACTATTGCATTTCCGACTACAAATGACTTTGAAGGGAATAATAGAGGGGATCTCCTCCAAGCTTTTAAGCATTTTGGAGGGATAACGGGCGTAATGAGTAAATTACAATTACAACCCCGGACGAAATATACGCCTCCCACCAAACCTTCTGGTTATTGGAAAGATTGGGATAATTTTATCGATGCATTGGTAATTTTTATCAATCAACTTTATAACTTTCTTCCCTCGACTACCACGCAAAAAGAAATTCGAGATAAGATTCTTGAGGCGCTAAAGGAAGGGAAACTTGATTTTCCTGATACCACTGTATTGGATAAATACAAGAAACATAATCTTAGAACAGCTATGCGGTATTGGGGAGGGATTTTCAAGGTTAAGGAAAAACTGGGAATAAAGGCTTCCCGTAAACCGCGCGACTATTGGAGCAATTGGGACAATTTTCTGAAGGATCTTTTAGATTATATTTTAAAACTTAATCACGTTGATCCTCAACTGAATTTGACGCAAAATGAAATCCTTGCCCAGCTCAAAGCTGGGAAACTTCAGTTCCCATCTAAAAATGATATAGAGGGTCTTTCTACAAGTTCGGCGGGACAATTTTCATCTCTGAATATTGGATTCCAGAATTTCGGAGGGATAAATGTCGTTAGAGAGAAGCTCGGTATTCCGCCTCCATCGGCAAAAGCAAGAGGTTTTTGGGAGGATTGGGATAATATGGTAAATGCAGTCACATTATTTATAAATGAATTTTACCAATATCTGCCTCCTTCCACTCCTGAAACCGAAATACGTGCAGAAATTTTAGAGGCGCTTCGAAATAAGATAATAGCCTTTCCAGGAAAAAATAAATTTGAGGAAGCTGGCGCCGGCAATCTTATGCATGCTATTGAAAGGCATCACAAGGGTCTTGAAAACTTCAAGGCGAAATTAAAAATTCCAGTATTCTATTTGGATGATCCATTTTCAAGAGCATCGAAAATGCGGTATTATGCCATCAGAGGGCAAAGGACGGAGGATATTGTGGTTGATCTGATCAAAGACTGGACCGATCTGAATCATTTCTCCTATACGACACAGACTCCTATTGGAACTGGAATTTTGGAGTTTGTCTGTGGTGAAAACAAGAAATACGGGATCGATGTTACAAACGCGAAGAATCTTGACACGATTCGTGTGAAATGGCTAAAGCGGGATTATCACAAATTTCTTGATGAATTATGGATTATTGTAGTGGCTGATCATCCGCCAAAAATTATTAAGAGTTTAAATGAGGAGGCGCCTGATAATATACTAGTAATCGATTACCGCGAGTTGGTTCCATTTTTAAACGGATTAGGCACGCAGAATGTTCCTTTCTCCATCCCGCCCGAGAAACAGCGGAAGCTGGACGCCTTGGCGAAATGCACATTTAATAATAGGGAACAAATTAAGAGACAATTCAAAGAGAAGGAGGAGAAACTCCTACGTAAATAGGAGAACATAAAAAAACAAATTCACCTTTTTTTAAAAAAAAATAATTCACTTCTTTCCAAAAAATTCTTTTACTTTTAGCATTAATCTTTATTTCAATTAAATGATAATCAATTTAAGTTGAGATGAAAGGTTTATGGCGAAACTTATTGCCCAATCTGATTTAGTCGCAACTTTAGAAAGCATTGTTGGAAAGTCTGCCGTCAATGATTCGGATCAAGCGCGTTGGACGTATGCTTTAAGTGAGGCGTGGTCAACAGTGAGTCCGGGGTTAACGGATGGGTTGGTGCTTGATCTTGGACCTCCTGATGTCATTGTGAAACCGAAAACTACGGAACATGTGGTAGAAATTGTCAAAATAGCAAATAAGTATAAAATCCCTGTAATCCCCAGAGGTTCTGGGACTGGGAATGCGAGCGGATCAGCTGCATTATCAAATGGAGGGATATTACTGGATCTCTTGGATATGAAAGGCTTTATCCGTTATGATCCAGTTTCTAGGGCGTGTAGATTCCAAGCGGGAATCACTTGGGGCAAGCTTTGTTATGAGTTAAAGAAATTAGGGCTTTCACCGGGTTTTATGGGACCCCATGGGCTGTTTGCCGCTTCGATCGGGGGTGGTATAAGCTTGGATTCCACCGGTATCCAGGGGACCAAATACGGGCAGGAAAATGAGAATGTGCAGAATTTGCAAGTGGTTCTTCCTACGGGTGAAGTCATAGAAACTGGATCTTTGGCAAATACTAAAACTGATTGGTATTTCAGATACTGCAATGGTCCCGATCTCGCGGGATTGTTCATGGGATCCTGCGGTGCTTTTGGCATTATAACCGAAGCTACACTGCGCACCTACCCACTTCCCGACTACCATTCTGATTCCCTCTATCTCTTCCCCAGCGAAGTTGATCAATGTAACGCCATCCAAGAAATGGACTCTTATGAACTATTAAATGAGTATATGATTCTCGGCCAAGGTTTTCAATACGCCATCATCGAAAATGTGTTCCGATTAGAGCCTGGTAAGACGGAAAAAGGTCCCGTCCTGCTTTATACCGCCGCCTACGATGAGGTCATCCTCGAACGAAAGAATCTCATGATCGATAAGATCGCCGAGAAATATAAGGCAATTAAATTCAATGGCGACCCCACGGCTCTCGGAATTGGAGCCCATGATACCAACGAAATGTTGGGCGGAGCTGTTTGTAAATTTATGGGCGGAATGCTCCATAAAACTTGTAGTATCCTACCTTTATTTAGAATCCCTGAATTCAATCAATGGCACTATAAATTCTTCCGAAACCCTAAAATTGAGCAACTCTTATCCACTACAGGGCTCGGCAATAAGTGCTGGAGCGTCCAGTGCCCTGGTGGGGCCCGCCATGGGTTCGTGCTTCACATGAGTATGTTTAATATGGATGCTACGACTCGCGATCTCCGGACAAAAGCATATAAAATCTGGCATGAGATCTTAAAGCAGAAAATCGAGATGGGAACGGCACCATATTGGGTTGGTAAAGATGCCTTCTTACCATATTTAAATAAAAAATTCGCGCCACAATACTTGAATTTCCTTAAATCACTGAAGAAATTGCTCGATCCGAATAATATAATGAATCCCGGAGCGCTAGGAATTGGATTAGATTAATGGATGGATGAAGCGAAAGGAGAGAAGAAAATGGGAATCATGAAATTGGAAGATTTTCGGAAGGAAGTATGGTTTTGCGGATGTTGTTCGATGTGCCGGGAAACCGTGAGCAAGGGGATTGCGACTAAACATGCCTGGGTAGGGGTCTGCCCCGTATATGACGTGCTGCGGTTTGACCACTATACCAGTCGGGGACGGAATTCAATTGCGAAGTACTTATTGGATGAAGTGTTGGAATATAATAAAGATATAGCGGAGGATGTCATTTTTCGCTGTTTAGGCTGCAAGGCATGTGAAGAAATATGCACGCCAACATTGGTCCCGGGGTTAAAGCCACTGGAAAATATGAATATTGTGAAAGCCATGCGGCAAGATTGCTGGAATTTAGGATTAGTTCCTTTCAAACTCAAAGAGGTGTGTGCAAAAATCATGGATCCGCAGCTGCGGAACCCGTTTGGACTGGAAAAGGATTTGCGAGTGGATTGGGCAGAGAAGTTGAATCTTCCGAAACAAGCCGAAGTGCTGTATTTTGCGGGCTGTGCGGCATCCTATCAGAATCCGAATACCCCTGAAGCGGTAATTAAAGTCCTGCGAGAAGCCGGACAAGAGGTGGCATATCTTGGGACGGAGGAACTGTGTTGTGGACATCAGCTTATTTGGGCAGGCGATATTGAAGATGCCCGGAAAAATGCGCAGGAAGTGGTCGAAAAAATCCAAGAAACGGGGGCAAAGACGGTTGTTTGCTCCTGTGCGGGATGTTTTAACACATTTAAGAATGATTACAAGGAAATTGGAGTTTCGATTCCATTTAAGGTCGAACATATTTCCAAATTTATGCTTCCGCTCTTGAAAAAGGTAGATCTGAAGCAGAAGATGCTCCAGAAGGTTACCTATCATGATCCCTGCCATTTAGGAAGGCACACCAATGAGTATAAGAGCCCACGGAAAGTTATTGAGCTGGTAGGCGCCGAATTGGTAGAGATGGAGCGATCCAAGAAGGAATCATGGTGCTGTGGTGCCGGGTCGGGAGGGATTTGTTTGGTTAATTACCCGGAATTGAATCAAGAAATTCGTTCGCGGAGAATCAGGGAAGCAGTGGCAACGGATACAAAGATTCTGGTGACAGCCTGTCCGATGTGTTTGAAAAATTTACGCGATGCGGCTCAAGACAATAAAATTGAGATGGACTTTTATGACCTCCCCAATCTCGTGGCAGAGGCCTTAGGACTTAAATCAGATCTGTACGATTCCTGGAAAGGCTAAACTAAGGTTTATCCTTTTGGTACACTTTTTTGAGATAAAATGGTAATTTAAAAGCGAAGAAAATCAGAATTATTGCAAGTAAGGTAGTTAAAAATAAGTCCATAAGACTTTTCATAGCAATATCACTGAAACTAATCAGCATTTGTAAGGTAGCGAACGAATTGAGCGCGAGTTGACCAAATTTTACATAACGATTTGGGGGTTGGTTTTTTCTGCACTGTATAATAAAGAATAAGCCAGTAATACCGACAAGACTCATCGAAATCCATGAAGCAAAATGCAGGATATAACTGAGAATGGAAAGGGAAGTCCAACTAGCAGTTAAACTAGTAATAAGTATGGATTGAAGGCACAGGACAAGTCCGGAGAGCGCGATCACCCAGCAATAAAAAAAGAGGAATTGGATTAGAGCCTGTTGAGGTTGGGAGTTGAAAGTGATCCGGATCGCGACATAGAAACCAATGAACTGAAGGAGGATATGAGAAATGCTTAGAACACTCCAGAAAGATAGATAAATTCCAAGTAAATTGCCCGGAATTGCGGCTATCCAGACCGGGGGATTCCCTAGACTAGTAGAAACCAAGGACCCAAGCATTAGAAAATGGGAGGGATCAATAAGATTATACAGGAAAAAGACCATCCCGCCAAAATAGAGAAGCGTGCGGGAGAATTTTTGATAGTAAAACAAGCAGAATCCGAAAAGGATAAGGAGTAATCCAAAAATTAACGCAAGAATATCAAAAATTTCAAGGATTTGGAACGCAGCCCAATTTATTTCAAAATACATGATGGATAGATTCATAATTGGACGTAAAAAACTAAAAAGCAGATTTATGCCAAAAATAATTATTATTGCAGCAAAATAAATAACTGGAGTAACCAATGATTCGTCTTTTGATTGGACAGATTGAATTGTTTCCACCTGACAATCACTCTATTGAGAATAGCGGAGTTTTTCTTTGGAAATCTGATTGGATAGATTGAAACGAATCATATCTAGTTTGGAGAGTGTGTCACTTTCTACTACCACTAACTGATCCGTTGTTTCTTTGACTAGCGTGGCGAAACTAATCTCTTGTGTTATCCGACTACTTAACTCCTCATGTTTAGTCATAATCTCCTGATAGATTCCTTCAATAGCTTTTTTAAACTCCAAATAACGAGTTTTGAGCGTTTCTTCGGCGCTGGAATACAATTGAGAATTAATTAAAGAGGAAATAGTACTAAAGAGTTTATCAATATCTTCCGCTATTTTATTTAGATTAATTATAGCGTCATTTGTTAATTTTTCGAAGTATTTTTTCGCTCTTTTTGGGTCGACAGATTTAACTTTCTCTGGTTTTTCTGGTTTAATGATTTCTGCTTCTTTTACGATTTTCTCTTCTTTTACGGACTCACTGTACCGCAGAATAATCATACGAAAGAGATTGGCGACGAAGCGCAGGTTATTTTTCGCTTTAATCCCGGACCGCTTATCATCCGAAAAGAGCGAGGAGCCCCCAATACAAATTACACGGTCATCTGGTGTGGTTGCAATCACAGGTACGGATGGCGGTTCGGCATCTTCATCAGTACTTGCTAAAATTCTAATTTCATGACTTAATTTTTTTATAGAGCAGCCCGAATACACTAATTCCTTCAATTCTTGGGTAATTACATCATCGGTAAATTGGCGAATAATGGGAAAATAACTCGCATCATCGAGATTATGCTTTTTATCTTGAACGATATTATGTTCAAACCGCATTCCAAAAGTTTCTACTAGGTCATTAAGCGTTAAATTGAAAGCTATTGGCACGGGGCACACCACAATCAAAAATTTTCCCCGGGAAACAAAATATTTTATCGTTTTAATTTCAAAGTCAAAGAATTTTTGGGTAGGTGCTCCGAGAAATAGGACATCGTCATTCACAATTTTATCAATTGTAATTGGGCCGGAGAGCAATCGAAAGGGGGCTACTCTTAATTTCTCAAAAACATAAGAGATGCCTCTAGAATTACCGAGAGAGAGCAATTCTCCATGGCTTTCATCCATGATTACCCGTAACTCCATAAATTCCGAGATCCTCTAGTGGTCATTATCGTTTTTCTTTACTCAGAGTAGAAACCAGATTATTTCGGATCATGTCGAGTTTAGCGCGAATCTCGGCTTCACTCTCATACCATTGGTTAAACGATTCCACAATAGATGGTTTGAATTCGGGGAAGAGACTGTCATATTCGTTAAAGTTATTGCCAATTTCAGACGCTATGGTAGTGATTATTTGGAGAAGTTGCTGATATTCCAACGAAATGAGTTTTTCTGCAGAAATGTATTGCTTTTGTTTAATTAAATCGGAACAATTCGTCCAATAGAGGTCGATTTTTTCCGATAATTCATTCATTTTTTGAATATTTACGGAGATTAACTTAAGAAATTGTTTTTTCGCGGTTTTCAACGTAATTTTTTGAGAAGAAATTACCGGCTCGTTTTGAATTTCCTTATCTACCTTCCCAAACCGCGTTTTAATTAATTCAAACAGGTTATAAACAAAACGGAGATTATCCTGAGCCTTAATTCCATACTCGGGATCATCTGAAAAGAGAGAATACCCTCCCAACCCGAATACTAAATGATTTCCAGAAAGCACCATAAGCGGAGAATTCACCGGAATGGCGTCTGTATCTGTAAAACAGAGTGCCGACGTTGATTCATCTAAAACTGAAATTGAGCACCCCGAATACACCAATTTCTTTACATTTTTGAAAATAGGATTCTTTTTGAATCTTTGAACTAACGGAATTCTAGCAAAATTCAGATGATGCTTTTCATCTTCGACATAATCAGGATTAAATTCAAATTCAAAAAACCGGCTTAATTTGCTTAAATTGGAATTATTTGCATAATCCCCGCCACTCCCATTAATTAGAAATAAGAATTTCCCCATTTCCACGAATTTCACAATATCCCGAAGTTCAGAATCCTGAAAGGGAACTGAGGGACAGCCTACAAATAAAATATGGTCCTCTTTTATCTGCTCGAGTGTAATAGGACGATCTATCAGTGGGAAAATTATAAATCCCATTTCAGCTAGTAATGCTTGAAGAATTGTGGTGTTTGAATCCTTTAAAAATTCCCCATGACTTTGATCAATAACCGCTCGTAAACTCATTGTCTATTACCTTTTTGAGAAAGCCAATTTCCTTTTTATTGTTTAGGATATTAAAATATATTCAATTTAAAAAGGCGTTTTGAAATAATAAAAGTTCAAGCATTTGTCAAGATTGGTTGATGGAATAAACTCTTTCTGTCAAAAAGCACGAGTTTATCGAAAGGTTAAGCGATTAGTAGGATTCTACGCTGCTGTCATCATCGAAGAAATCTTCGAATGTTTCGCGGTCTTCATCGATAACCCGTGATATTTTACGCACCCTTGGTTTAAGACCTCAATTTTCTCTCGAGGCACGTGATTTAGGTCAGAACTTATTACATAGTCATGAATTTCAGTGGATTCGGGCTCAACCTTGCGACCACAACTTCGACATATGAGAAGAATCTCGTTGCTTTTTTGTCTTTTTTGGGAACTAACATTTGTCCACATTCATCACAAAATTTCACGTACTTCAACTCTTGCGTTATTATATCTCACCAATGTTGGTAAACTCTTTCTATCAAATTAGATTTCTCTTTAAACGGTGCAATTTAAATTTTGCCTTAAGGATTTCTCAAACTTTTAAACACGCTTATGTTAATTTTTCTCCTAATTTCTATTTAAATACTTAGACATATTTGAAGCAATCTACCTCCCATCATTTTTAAAAGGATTTTCTCATCTTAACTTGAAATTACCCTAGTAAAATAACTTTAAATGAATTTTTTTTTATGTTTGGAGTTGATCCTTCCGAAAATAATTGTCATAATAATAATTATTAAGGGCTGCTGCGGGATTATGAGCTAATCGTCTATCTTTCGCAATTAAAATGGTTACTGGCGCCTTAGAATACTTAATAAACAGTGAATCATGGCCCACACATAAACCAATGATAATATTCAATTCACTTCCAAGCTCATTGAGAAGTAGTGCCTGGGCGATGGGATTGCAGGAAACAAATCCTATTGGATATCCCGTTTTAGAAGTCATCTGATACTCTTCTGGAATTTCCCCGATTTCAGATTTCGTGAAATTCCCGGTTTTACATAAAATTGAAAGTACCTCAAATCCATATTTTCCAAGGATTTGATGAACTTTCTGGGCTTCTGCCAACAATCCAATACAGAAAGCAATGCCTAACTTCTGATAATGCATTAATTTAGCAAATTCAATCGTATCCTTCATTCTCGGCCATTCAAGGTACCCAGTAGCTTCCACAACGCCTGCACTATATGCAATTCTCTTATTTTCTGGCTCTTGATATAGTTCTTTCGCCGTTTCATATACCTTCGCATAATTCTCCATGGGACATTCTTGCGGTTTTCTTTCGGCTCCCACCAAACATGCTAGTTTCTTACAATTTGCACAGTTCATCTCACTTCAAACCTCTTTTCTCGTAATAATTAGGGATACATCGCTCTATTTCAATTTCAATTAATTACTACCCCATACCTTTCTGAAATTTAAATAGATAACTTTTAATTCCGTTGATGATTGGAAAAAGAACGGGTAAAATATTTGTGTTTGATATAAGTGCATTTTAGAAAGGCGTCTATTAAGAACTAATAATCAGGATTAAAATAATGATGAATCTTCCTACTCCTGCGGATCTCAAAACGTTCCGAAAAAAAAGTGGGCTCACCCAGCAAGAACTTGCGGAAAAAGCATCGCTTAGTCAATCCCTAATTGCGCGAATTGAAGCAGGCACCGTTGATCCTCGCTTAAGTACTGTCCGCAAAATCCTTCAAGTCATTACCAGCTCCCAACAGAAAGAATTAAAGGCTATTGATATTGCTGTTACCCACGTCATTACCATTCAAGAAACTGATTTGATTGGTACAGCATCAAAAATAATGTTCGATAATGGCTTCAGTCAAGTTCCTGTCTGCGATGCCCAAGGACGGGTTGTCGGAAACATTACAGAAACCACCATTACCAAAAATTTGATTGAAAAGGGAACCGATATCTTGTCCCATCCGATTAGGGAAATTATAAATACGGATGATGCCTTGCCTATGTTACCCATTTCATCTTCTTTAACGGAAGTTGAAAGTTTCCTCATTCATCACGGACATTCTGCAGTGCTCCTTATGGATGCGGGTCAAATAGTCGGCATTATAACAAAAGCTAATCTTATCAATTTTTATATTCAAAATACAACTAAGAGATAAAGAAATTAATAGCGTATTTAAAAGATATGACATTGAAATTAAAGTCATTAATCCCGAATCCAATTGTTTAGTGAATGAAATTGAAATAAGACCTGATTCGCAACAATATTTTAAATTATAGAGATTTTACATCCATTTTTAGGGAATAAAATCTCCTGAAAATTTTACTTTACACTTCGGGAATTAAAATCGGGTACATTTTTACCCTTATTCTGGGGATAAAAAGTCCAGTACATTTTATATTTTTATTTTGGAGATAAAATAATCCGAATTTTAATTAATTCTCCTTTTTTTATACTTAACTAGCTGGTAATTTTCAATAAATTAGCTTTAGTAAATTCTTTTCTATTGTATGGATCGATGGTAATTGCGAGAAAATAATGGGATGATATCAAGCGGAATATGAGTAGCTTTTAAGAAACTTTATGAACAAAGGGATGGTGAATTTAAATTGAATGATTGGGAGAAAAAAGCCACCATAAAAATAATAAAAAATTCAATAGAGGAATGCGTTGATTCATTCGATAAACTGCCGCGCAATTCAGATAAAGATATCCTAGAATCAAACAAGTGGATTCAAAAAATGCTTGAATCAGATGCAAAAATTGTTGAAATTAATAAAGCTATCCAAAAGGATTTAACCATAATTAAAATCAATGAAACTCTCCAAAAAACATCAGAATTGATTAACATCATTAATGCAATTCAACGAGATTTTGAAATTGTGAGAACTCAGGGCAAAAACAAAAAATCAGATGCGGCTGAGTTATTTGTCCAACTAAAGCAGCTGATTAAAGAGTATATAAAGCCAAATTTCAGTATGTGCAATGGCCAGAATGAAAACCTAAATTCAGAAGAGATTCGGGGGGATTCGAGACATAACAGAACTGATTTAAAAGAATCTATCTCAAAAATAATTCTGCAGGATTCCGACCCAGAAAAGACGGTTCAAAATACAGAAGAATCCTCATTTAAATCAAAAAAAGATCCAACCAAATTTGAAATGCTAACAACGCTAACTGAAAATGAGAGAGAATTTTATGAAGCGGTTTTAATGCGTGGAGAACGGGAGGGGCTCTGGAAGGTGATGCCATATGTTGCTGGAGGTGCGAAGGAATTTCGAACTGCATTTGGGATAGACTTTATGATCCAATCGCAAGAAACAGGGATTGTTTTAAATATAGAATATAAAAAAACACCGTCCTTAAAGCTAACTCTGTCACAAAAATTGCGTTTTCAAACAGAGAATGATTTGCCTAAACAAACCTCAAGACTTATTGCATTACTACAAACAAGGGGGAGAAATGAAAAGAAAGATTCATATCGAATGGTCTTATATTTTTCACCAGCTTTTGTAAAGATATTACCTGAGATGGCATTCAAAAAGACGGCAGATGGAGCATTTTATATGTCTTTCTCAGGAATTGAGGAATGCTTAAATCAAAACCTTGATAATATACTTTTTACGATGGCGAGGGGAAAACTTGGTTCTGCACATGCACATTATAAATCTATAGAGCATAATGAAGCTTTTGAGTGGGTTTATGAAAAATTAAAAGGGACAATGAAAAATCCTTTAGAAGAAGAGATGCGTCATTTTGAGCCGGGTGCCTATAACAGACCGATTGTAGAGATTCTTTCTGAAAAAGGAGTAGAACTTATTAAGAAATTTATTTGGCAATCTTATCGTCCTATATTTGGAGAAGATTTGTTAGAAGCTATAGAGAAGGATATATTCATTGCAAAATCTATTAAAACGATTGATTCTGTAAAATATATAGGTGGATTGACATTAGCTGAATGGATTGATAAGAGACTATTGTATATGGAACAGACAGATGAAAATATTGTTAGAATAAATATTGAAGGTTATCCCATAAGCCAATGGGGGCTCAAAAGGCATAATTATATCCCCCTCTCAAAGGGAGCATCACATCTTTTAGATTTATTTAAAATTATGCTTGTTAAAACAAGACGTACTAATTACACTTCTGCGGAATTAAGAACAACCTTAAACATTGGGGAAAAAATACTGGGTAGTGCTATCGCACATAGTGGAGTTGAATTAGAAAGAAAGAATTTAGTAAAATTCTATAAAAGGATTTCTCATCCAACGCTAATAAATATTACTAAATTAGGAATTAAATACATAAAGAGGAAGTATAAGAATCCTTCAGTTGAATAGGAATCTTCTAATCCTTTAAGCAGACATAATATCAGACTTTAGGAAAAAAAGATTAGAACCCTTGAATTTAAATCGGCACATCATCCGGGAAGATTGATTAGGTTTAATATTTTTGAAAAAATATAAAAACCTACTAATTTCTATACCCTATTTCTATCTTTATTTAGCACATCCGCATCCATATGAGTATTTATATAAGACCTTTTTTTATATATATAGAAATTAAGACCTTTTTTAAAGAAAAGGATTTTAGCATCCTTAAAGCGTCGAAGATCTCCTGGTGCATCATGGACATTCTGCGGTGCTTCTTATGGATGCAGGTCAAATAGCCGGCATTATAACCAAAGCCGATGTTATTAGAACTTATTTAAAGTGAGAAAAATGGAAGAAGAACGTAAAAAAGAGTTAAAGCCGGAACCACAACACCTTCTACAGCATGAATTCTCTACCATCGTCTTCGTAGATTATATGTGCGAGCGTCCCTTTGACTTACTTTATCAAGAACGCACCATTCAACAATATCAATCTAACATTATCGGGGAATTAATCAGCATTCGGACTGAGATTCGAGACAGCTGGATCGACAATCGGATTGAAGATGGGATTACCCAAATCCTTTCTAAAACGGGAGATGTCGCGCGCGAACATGGTTTTTCGCAATCCATTCGCAAACAAAGCATGAAAATCCTCCTCCCCATCATGATCGGATTTTTTGTCGTTGCTTTCGCCGTCATCTTTTTACTCGGAGACCTCATCCCAGAAAACCTCTCCTGGTTAATATATGTCGTTTATGCGGCTCTCCTGTTGGTTATCTGTATTGTGCCCCGTCTAATAAATAAACGCCTTTTACTCCGCTGGCAGCGCTTCGGCGAAGAATTCGGTCCTCAAGTAAAATCCTATATTACTCCTATAACTGAACGCCTCCAAAAATTCGTGCAATTCCTCATTGACGATGTCCGTAAAATTCTTGCGCAAAATAATTTAGATTTAGCAAACTATCGCCTCATGCTTTTCAACCCCCAATATCAAAATGTCAAAATTATCCAAGAAGAGGTTAGAAAATCAGTTAAATTTTATGTCATGGAATTATTACCACTCTTACCCTTAGGTGTAACATCAGAAACTCCCAAATCCCGCGAGGAGAAAGATGAGGATGATTTTTCTAAATTGTAAATAATTGCTGGAATCCTGAATAGAACCTGAAGAATTATTGAGATGATTGGAATGGCTAAAGAAACAAAAAAAGAAATTAGCGTGTCTTACATCATTGACGCGGATCATTTAACTTGGGTTGAAGATCGCCTAGTGGATGAATTGAGCTCCTTTATTCAAGAGAAACTCCCCACGGGATCTGTGGTCGATCGCTCCGGAAAAAATGTGCTCATCGGATTCACTAATAAATCCATTAATAAACGCCAACTCAAAGTGTACCTGAAAAAATTCCTCGATAAATTCGATATTAAGGAAAAATTTCGGATCATTGCCACGACGGATGAGGAATTTAAAATTCAAAAACGAAAAGGACTAGATATCCGGCAAATTTAATTTTTTTCCTAATGGAGATTCTTTCATGTCATCCAGACGCGAACGAGAAGAAGAACTCCGAAAACAGAAGAAAGCGCTCCGTAAATCTTTTAAAAAAACCTATGCCGGCACCGAACGGATTGGGTCTAAACGCATCTCGGATACTAAGAAATTCCTTTTAGTAGGATCGGTAGCCCTCGTCATCATTATCATTGTCTCGGTTCAGTTTTTCGTCCCCCCTACGCCTACCTGTTACTATACGGAAGGCGACTTTGTCTATGGTTTTCTACATCAAACTAATAGTACGATAAGCTTCGATCGGATTGTGGCGTACTACCATCTCCGCCCATCCCACACGAAACTTTCCTGTGACATTAAAGATTGGTTCAACTCCACCTATAAGGTCATCCCACCGACTCTGGTCCCAACGCCCTATGTGGGAGCGGATTACATTACCTATCAGTTCGTCGATGAAGATAACCCCATTTCTTTTGCGACGACCATGGACAATGGCACGCCCCTGGTCATGTCCACCTGGGTCGGTGTAACTGAAATCTCTGTCACCCCCTCCTCGATAGTTCATAACACCAAGAGGTTAGTTCGGTTTAAATTGGACATCGTCACCCATGTCGCCGTGGACCAATGCAATATCTCCCTCCAATTCTATAAAAATCCGCCCAGTACGACCGTCCAATTTCACAATATTTCCAAAGGATTGGTCAATCAGACAACTCTCACCTTCTATACGAATAACTTAACCATTCCTGCAGAATCGCACGTCATTCTCGACTTTTACCTTTCTATCAACTCCACTATAGCCCAATCCCTTAATCTGCTTCAAAAAGGGACTCTTCACCTCAAGATGAATAATAAGGTGCTGGGGGCTTTCCCCTCCTATTCGCATTTCAAAGAATCGACCATCGATTTCTCCGAATTCTACATCGGGGGCGATCCGCCTGAACTGAAAAAATCTAGCTTTCTCGACATCGTGGTTCAGGTGCCCGTTTTCAAAATTACTATCACCTGAGGGGATTAAAGGAATCCCTTCTCTAAATTGTTCACAATTTAAGATGTAGCGGTAGATTATTGTGGCAGATATTACAAAAATCGATTTAATTTTTTTGGGCAGTCTGTATTTATTCCAATCCCTGATTATATATCTCGGTCCGATTATAGCGGCTATTGATCCAGCACTTGCCGAACTCTTAACGGGAATCAGTAATTGGCCCGGCACCGCTGATTTAGTATCCAATTTTGGTATAAATTACACGCTGATTATTGGCATCTTTGGCATTGTTTCCGGAATCGGGTTAATGAAAGAGGTCAAGTGGGCGTGGGGTCAAGCCATGATTGTTTTGAGTTTTATTATTATTCAAACAGCCGTATCCTTCGTTAGCTCTCTCGCTAGTGGGAATTTAATGAATATCACTTCGATTATTAATTTATTAATGCTCGTAGTAGCCGTTACGGGAATTGTCGTAGAAAAACCCTGGCATCGCTCGGAGAACCTCGATCTAAAAATTTGGGTCGCTGCAATTAGTTATGACCAAATTAATTCTGAGAAATTAGCTGAACATTTCAATGTCAAACCTCAAGTCTTGGTTGATAAGACCGTTGAAATGATCGCCAAAAACAAAATCGAGGGGCAAATCCGATTTCCCATCTTTTACTTTGATTGCCCGGAAAATAGAAAACGGCTGAAAGAAAAAGATACAAAATCAAAGCAAAAAAATAGTAGCGCCCCAAGTACTACTAAGAAAATGAAAAAGGAAAAAAGGACTGAAGATAAAATTCAAAAAGAAAAGGAAAAAACCCCCAAGGGGATTCCAAAAAAGAAAATCAAGCCCAATTCCGATGATAATTCACCGGAAACCAAAACCACAACCCGCAAAAAGCGTGATTTGAAATTCATAAAAACTCTTTCCGCGAAATTTACCATTATTAGTTTGTTTCTATTAGGTCTTTTCATTACTTATCAAGCAGTCATTTTATATTTGCTTCCTCTTCTCGCATCCCTCGATCCTGTCCTAGCAGAATTTCTAAGTGGCGTCAGCCCCCCTTTCCCCACGCTCCAAGAATTGATTACGAATTATGGCGTAACTTATACCTTAATCATCGGGTCTTATACCCTCATTAGTGCGTTTGCTATAAAACGCAAAACAGACTGGGCCTATGGCACCCTCTTCACCATTTTATTTTTCATTATTTTCGATAATCTGGTATCATTAATTGCCTCGATAATTAATGCCTCCCCTATGGATGTTGTAACCTTCTTGGGTATCATAATCCTGTCCATAGCTCTTCTGGCAATTGCCAAAGAAAGACCCTGGAATGTTACCAGACAATTAGATTACAATCTCCTCGCTTCTTCCAAGAGCTATGACAAAATCAAAAGTGAAACCTTAGCCTCAAATCTCAATGTTAAACTTGATTACCTCCTCAATCGACTCAGGCAATTGATCACCGACGGCAAAATCGAGGGCAGCATTGATTTGTCCACTATCTATTTTGATACTGAGAAAAATAAAGCAAAAATACTTTAATAGAGGAAGGAATTATGAAAAAAGTTAAAATTAGCCCGTACCAATTGGCAGATATTACGTTAAGCACGAGCGCTTTACTAGTTTCCAAGGGCAAAGGAAAGCCCAATGTCATGGCCCTTGATTGGAAAAGTATCGGTGAACTTTGGGGTATTCCCAATTGTACCGTTGCAGTTGCTCCTGAACGCTACACTTTTTCGCTCTTAACTGAGAATCCGGAGTTTACGCTCAATATCCCTTCCCCCAAAATTGCCAATGCGGTCTCCATTGCTGGTACGTATTCCGGACGCGATACTGATAAAATCGCAAAAGCGCGCCTCACCTTGACTCCCTCTAAATATATCTCTGTGCCAATGCTTGAGGAAGCGATGATCAATTACGAATGCAAGATCATTCACACGGCGGAATCCGGGCATATGGCCCATCACCGCCTCTTCTTCGGCGAAATTCTCGCCGCCTACGCCGATGAATCCCTCCTCGCTAAAAAATAACTTACCTCTTATTTTTGGCTGACCATAGATTCGAAATATTTCCGCCGCATTAGCTCCTGCGCCACCCGCGCCCTTCTTTGTTTTAACTTTTCTACTTGGATAAACTTTGCCATTTCCGGTAGCGTTTGATTATTTGTAAATGCTATAATCTGGCTCTCGATAAAGCGCAGCTTCATTAAAAATTCCTCAGGATTCCGCTTCCGCTGTGTAATATGCTTCGCTATAGCAATCGGTAATAGGAGAAGAAATACTAGAAAATCCAGAAGTAAAACGATCAGAATGATGAGGGCTCCTGTCGTAGGCCACAGAATAAGGACCATCAGAAAGGTGATAAGGGCAATCACGCCCGTTATGATTAAGAAGTTTTGTAACCAGTGCGTCCCTTCTGGGGCTAGTGTGAGCATTTTTGCTTCGACCTTTTGGGCTCTTCTAAAATAAATACTTGCCGATTCCGTATCCCCATTACTTTTGAATCGTTCTCCTATCCGGTTTAATACTGCTGTTTCCGCCGTTCTCAGCGCCTCATACGCCTTTACCCATTCCTGCTCTTCATCATACGCCATTCCCAATTCATACCAATTATCCTCGTCTTCAGGATTCATTTTCACTTGCTGTTCTAATTCTTCTATTCGTTTCGTCGCCATTTCTATCCCCTAATGAATAATTATTAACTCTCCTCTTAAAAATATTTACTCTCCTCTCCTAGAGGCTGTTTTTAAAAGGAATCTTGCGGTTGGTAAATATATTTGTCTTACTGACCCATCTTTTCTTAAAATTAATAAATTTTCCTTGGGTAATCCCTAATATGAATTTGTGAATCTGTCATGAGTAAATAAGCTTATTTGTGATTCGCAAAAACGTTTCTTTGTGAATAGGTGAATAGAGTATATTATGAGTCCTGTACCTATCATATACTTGGCTATTATGCAAACGGTATCATTTCAAATGGAACTTTAATGTCTCAACTTTGTGAAAAGTTTGTGAATGATGAAATCCCCATCATCTCTAAAATTATCTATCTTTTGGAGATCTCCTCTAATTTTTGGTTCTTCTTATGTGAATGAAATTACTCCCTTATTTCCATTGGAATTCAAGGACACTCTTCAAATTATCATTATTGTGATGATGTAAATGAAGGAGTGATATTGTGAATTCATTTTTTGGAGAAGGGTGAAAAAATATAAGATACGTTAATTTTATCAGCAATTAGAGGAATAATATTTGTGAAAGGTGTTTATATTAAATATTTCGATTCTTAAATTTGTAAAATATTTTAGAACTTTTATTAAATTTATCATTTTTATTAAAATACAATTCCTATTATTTTCCTAATTAATGAAACTTTTTTCCTTTCTATTTTTAATTCTTTTTACAATTTTATATTTCCTTATAATTGCAGTGATTGGAAAACCTTATCATCATAAGACTTAACCAATTTTGGGTAATATTAGTATATTATCCAGATGTTCCATCCGAAATAGAGGGGTCAAATAAGCTCGCAAAGGGCTGGATTTAACTAAAAAAGGAGTTAAAGGAACTAGAATTGGAAGTTAAGGTTAATGCTACTTTTGAAACTGAATGTAAGGTAAGATAGGGATTTAATGGGCTCCAGAGAAAATTATACCAGGTAGAAATTTGATAAGGGTAAATAAAATAGAAGAACAGGAAATTCTAACCGCTTTACTAAATGATTGGGATTAAACCTCCCCTATTTTTAGTTTACCTATTTCCCTCCCTTTTCTTGGGTCTTGTTTCGTTATTAAATTTTTCATACCGAGGACATAAAAGGAAGAAAGTAAAAATAGGAGTTATGAAAATAACTAAGTACAACTAATAGATCAAGAGAAGTGTGAGTGGAATTATATGAAAGCTTGGAAGAAGACGGTAATCATTATCGGGTTAATTTTAGGTTTTAACTTGACAATAATTCCAACGATTGGTTCTCAAGTAATTAGAAACGATGAACTTACAATGATAGCGAATCCAAATTCAAACATTGGAATTGCAGAAAATGAGAGTGTGCCCACAATTGGGGCAGATTATGTGTGGACGCATTTGAAGGATTACTATGGGGATTCATTAACAGGGGCAAATACGATTATTGGGATAATTGATACAGGCATTGATTATCGCCACCCGGATTTCTTCTTGCCGAATTGGAGTGCGCACTATGAAATTGTATCGGGTCTAATAGAAGATTGGTATGCAGATATGAATGGAAATAGCTTAGGAGATCTTGATGAAAGGCTTAGATTTATTAATACAGCAGATGGAGATATTGGCTTTGAAACTGAATATGATTGGCTATATGTAGATAGAAACAGTAATGATGAATTCAATTATGGCACAGATTATTATGCACAGCCATTAGATGAAAATAGAAATGGATTTTATGATATTGGTGAAACGGTGGTTTTACTAACGGAGAGTAAGATTTTAGAGATTATTGATATGACTACGGGAAAGAATTGGACCCAAACGCAAATTGAAACAGGGATGGCGGCAACTTATGATTATGATGGGCATGGGACCAATATAGCAGGGATTGCGGCGGGCGGACAAGTCAAACAGAATGGGGAACGCTTCCATAAGTTCACAGGAGTGGCACCAAATGCGAACTTAGTTGTTATTAAAATTGGAAATCAAACTAAAAATCTCTACAATGATACCAAACTATTAAATGCGATTATAATGATTAAGGAAAAAAACATTGATGTGCTTTCCCTCTCGTTAGGGGCGTATATTTGGCGCAATCTAGATGGAACCAGTGCGATTGAAATGTTAATCGATAGTTTAGAATTTCCAGTAGTAGTCGCTGCAGGGAATTTACAAAATAAATTTATTCATCGATCAGACACCATCGTAGGAGGACAAATTATATATCTTCCGTTTCTTAGTACTATTTCTACTCAAGAGCCATCGGAAATTCGCTGGAATGTTATCTGGGATAGTCTTTCTGAAAACTTTTCGTTCATTCTTCGTTATCATGGCGCTGTTGTTTGGCCTGCACCAGGACCACCCAACATGCCACCGCTATTCCCTCCTAATGATGCTATAGTCTTGGGCACTGGTAGAACGGTTCCCCAAATCGGCATTATGCCAGTAACTGGGGTGACTGTTAAATGGTGGCGCCAAGATTCGGCTTTGACTAACATGTTTTGTGTTCAAATGACAAAACCTGGTGTTGGAATAAATCCAGATCAATGGAGTATTGAAGTGTCAGGAGGGATCGGTTCCGCTGCACTCCAATCCTATATTTGGGATGATAGGAATCAATTTATAAATGGCTCACATGCCCTGGGGCCTTATCCAATTTGGGCTCACTGGGGTTATATTATAGCACTCGGAGTTCCCAATACATATAGAATTCAAGCGAATCCGGAGTTTACAATTACGCATCCGGCGACGGCAACTAATGCGATTGCGGTGGGCGCATTTGATCTTGCTACGAAAAATCTTTGTTCATTTTCAAGTTTGGGCTCTCTTAATTATAATTCGACCATGGATGGCTATCAAAAGCCGGATCTATGCGCACCCGGAGCCGATTCAACTAGTTATGGAATTAATTCATCGGTTTCGCGGAATGCCACCGGGACAGATATCTCTTTTTGGACGAGTCATAATATAGCGTATTATGGAACGAGCCAAGCCGCCCCACACGTGGCGGGCACTATTGCGTTGATGTTACAGAAAAATGATTCCCTCTCAATCACGGAAATCAAAACCATTCTCCGCCAGACGACGACCAGAGATGGATTTGTTGGAGTAGTCCCCAATTACCGATGGGGGTATGGAAAATTGAATGTTACGGGCGCAGTGAATGCAGTTCTACTGACATTAGAAAGCACACTTAAAATTCCATGGTGGGTCTGGGTAATTATAGCAGGGTTAGTGATAGCTGTAGTTGCAATTATCGTGGTGCGAAAGAAGAAGAAAAGTGTAGGAGCCTAAAACTTTTTTTTTATTTTTAAATTCTTAAGTAAAAATCGGATTGGTGCAGACAGAAATTTTTAAAACAAATTTATATCTTACTTGTATTACAATAGCAAAACCGCTTAAATCAGATTTTAGGTTTCATAAAAAGGGGAAGCTATTTGATTTACAAAATTGTCATATTTTACTTACGTTTTTTTAAAGAAAATTGCGTTAGGGAGCTATTTTGGATTCAATTTCGGTGATGATTTGGTCGAGAATGGGAGGGCATTTTTCTTCGAGGAGTGTTTGGATTTTATCAGTCTGCATAGCCAGGATGGGAGCCATCCATTTAAACAGGTTGGCCATCTTGCGCACTTCGACTTTCTTCTCAACGCCTGCCCGCATGAGGTCTTTCCGACTCAAGATCACATCCAAAAAGGTATCCATGTTCATAAAAATCATAGCGGGATCATTCAATTTGCTCCCGCGTTCAATGGTGAATTGAGTGACTTTATCGCCAAAAGTCGCCGTATGATCAATCTTTGTCCCTTTGATGATGAGCACCAGCCGCATTCCTTTTGCAGCCTGATGGAGGATATCGCTATTGGGAGAGTTATCAACGATGATGCCAAGGCGTTGCGCGAAGTATTTCATAAAGAGTTGACTGCCCCAATCAGAATCGATCTCTCCACTTTCGACTTTACGCATGACTTTAGTCAGGCGCTCCTGCAAGGGTACAGGAAGGCGTACAAACTTAATTCCCATCGATGACATGCTGGATCACGCGGTTCTACTTGATTTATAGCTAGTCCTAAATACACAAGATTATTTAAAACTTGTTTGTCTAGGAAGACTAGGAGCTTCTTGACAAGATATAGGTGGTTTAAGGAGTAAGATAGAAATGGGTGAATTAATGAGCGGGATTCATCAGATTGATGGAACCGATTATCTATCGGTTTTTTTAGTAGAGTGTGAGGACCATTTGGTGTTGTTCGATACGGGAATGAACCGTAAAGATGGGCCGCGAATCCTGGACTATATTAAGAAACTCGGGAAGCCCTTAAAACTCATCATTATCACGCATCACCACATAGATCATGTGGCGAATATTAAGAAAATTCAGGCGGAGACGGGTGCCAAACTCGCCTATCATGAGGCAGAAAGCTCGCAGATCCGAGAGAAAGCCGATATTATGTTAAAGGATGGGCAACGCTTGCCTTCGTGTAACATGGAAATTATCCATCTGCCGGGGCATACGGAAGGTAACATTTCAATTTATCTGCCCAAGAAAAAGGCAATCATTATCGGTGATACCATTTTTGATGAGAGTGGCTTGGTTGCGCCGCCTGAAATGTATTGTACCGATTCGGATCAGGCGAAACAAGTCATTCAGAAATTATTGAAATATGATTTCACGGTGATTTTTCTGTCGCATGGTCGGCCGATGATTCAGAATGCCTATACCCAAGTGCAACGGTTAGTAGATTCGTTGTAGGTGGCCTAGAAGTGGATTTAAAGAAGAAAGAGCTATTCATTTTTGATCTAGATGGTGTAATTTATCTCGGGAATAAGCTAGTACCAGGGGCAAAAGAAGTCATTGAAAAGCTAGTGGAGCAAAAGAAAATAATATATTTTGTAACGAATAATGCAACCCAAACACGTTCGATATTTTATGAAAAGCTTTGTAATTTGAAAATTCTCGCCCAAGAGAAGCATATTATCACCAGTGCTTTTGCAACTGCTCAATACCTCAAGCAACGAGCTCCGGGAGCTATAGTTTTTATTATAGGAGAAGCAGGCCTTATTAATGAATTTAAAGCTGCAGGTTTTCAAATTGTATCTTTGGATCAATCAGCAGCGACTGTTGAATTTGTGATTGTGGGGTTGGACCGCACTTTTAATTATCAAAAACTGGCATTCGCCTTAACAGCTTTAAGTAAGGGAGCCGAATTTATTGCTACGAATACAGACCACGTTCTTCCAGCAGAGGAAGGAATTCTTCCGGGAGCTGGTAGCATAGTCAGTGCGCTTTGCACCGCCGCCGGTCGTGAACCAGCCATTGTTATTGGTAAACCGAACCCTTTCATGGTAGATTTGATATTAAAATTAGAACAAGTCAAATCCTCTAAAGCGGTAATAATAGGTGATCGTTATTCAACTGATATTCAGGCCGGGCTAAAAGCGCATATTGGAACTATATTAGTGAAAACAGGCATAGGGGAGCAGGAATTACAGCAAATTCCTCCATCTGGACCAAAGCCCGATCTTATTCTCAATTCAATTGCGGATATGCTTAATTTTTTGAATTAGTCGAGAATAGATATTGTTTAAAAAGATATAAGAAAAAAAATGTTAGAGATATAATTATTTTTTTCTTAGTGCTAATATTATGATTTTTAACCAAATATCCTGCTTATCAGGAGTGTGATCAATGAATTTAAACAATTAATAAGGATTACTCCTGGAATCGATTTAATGAAACATGCTATTGATTTTCTTAACGGACGAATTTGAATACAATTGATAATTGGTCTTCTACCCCGTGTTAATTCTTTACCGGTATCTAGATCTATGATACATAATTCAATGGATATTAAATCCTCTGATAATGTTCTAAACTGATGTGATTTCTGAGGGATTTTGAATTCCGTTATAGTTTTATTTATTTCTCTTTCTTCGATTACCTCCTCTTTTTCACCACCTACTTTATCACATAGTATGGTTTTGAATTGTAATCTATGGTCTTGTCCTGTATTAAAGAAAAAAAAGGGAGGGAGATAGTTCCGAGTAGATTTAGGATCGAATTCCATTTGTGTTTCATATAAAGTCCATAAATATTCAGTTATTGGCCTAAGTTCTGTATTCGAAGAATTATGATATATTTTGGCTTCTGTGGGACTGAGGCATTTCGAGCTCAAATCCACCTCGCACGTAGTTAGTAGATTTGCTTCTTGGTTTTCATAATCATTAGAAGTCAAATCCACTTCTGACTTAGGACAAAGGATTTTTGCTTCGTGGAGCTCACGAATTAAATAGGCTAAGTTGTTTAAATAATGTAAAGTGAGATGTCTATCACCCGCAAAAATTATCGCATTTATTCCACTTGGATATTTGAAACATGATTCCTTGTAGGCTTCATAGAACGATTTTTTAGGATTTTGGTAGATATAACTGAAAAAAAAGTCCTGAAACTGTAATGAGACTATCCATGCTTCATAATTCTCATCCATATCCCGATATCCAAGAACGACTGAGTTTATTATTGACCAAGGGTTATTGACTTTCGTGAAACTACATGTAAAGCTATCATTTTCTAGGGAATTCATGGCTTTACAATGACCTAAGAAGCAAAATCCCATTGAGTAACGTAGATACATCGAATCTTTGATATCATCTGAATAAACGTAATCTCCACTACACATGAACATAGAATAATCGCCGTGGGCTATCGCATAATAAAATTGATTAATAGGATCGCTTATGGCATTAAGAATTTCTAGTTTATTCCCTAATGGTAATGAATATTTTTGACCAGAAGACCAATGGTTAAACCAATATTCCGCATTTTCACGCCAATTTATCCACACATCATTCCCCTGATCCGGTCCACTGATTGTTATTGAATTTGAAGGTGGAGGGATTCCATATCCGATATCTTTTCCTTCTGCGTTAAACAGTCTAATTTTACCTGATTTTGTCCATATTACAAAACAAGCAACAGGGAAAGGTATATCATCTTTGAACTTATAAAAAGATAAGCGATCTATATGACTTTTCAGATTAAAAACAGGAACCCTTGTAAAAACTAGAATAATAAACCTATCCAAATCGACAACGAAATTAGAAGGGTCAATGCTTAAAATCTGATCAATCACCTTCAATAATTCTTTATTCTCTTTACTCCAAAAAAATTTTGAGTATTTTTCAATTATATTTCCATCCGTATCAATAACTATTTTTGCAATATCACCGAATATTTCCACATTTTTCACTAGATGTCTACACCAACACACGAAAGTTTCATCGACCATTTCACAATTAAAATTCCCTGTATTTGGGAAACCCTTTTCCAGTAATAATTTCTTTAAAGTTTCCATATAATCTAGTTTCAATTCTGCTACTGATTTAGGAGATGGGCTAAGACCCCCTTTTAAGGGTAATTCTTCTTTTTTAATTGGTTCTCCACACCTCTTACAGCGAACTGCTTTTAAATCGTCAATGCGGGAACCACATTTTTGACAAAACCAAGAAGATTTCTTATTTTCCATTCTAATCACCCCATACTAAATCATTATTTACTTTCATATCACAACATTCTTTTTGAGTAAATAGTAAAGGTTTGCCGCATTTTTCACATCGTAATCCTAAATTCTGAAAATTCTGAGCCATTTCTACAAGCCGGTTAAACGATATTACTTTATTATTCTTACATACATGAGATTTGCTTATATTTTCTAAAACCGTATGGCAAATGGGACATCTTATTTTAAAATTACAATTCTGAACGGCATTGCAATAGCTACAATAATTCTCAAGCCCTTGATTACTTGCTTTTCCACAATATGGGCACTGCCGGTTCAACCACACGTAGGGGATACGATCTTGATATTTATCGAAGGACGGAATTATGGGAAAATCCTGAAGCGCAACAATATAT
>CAYGYC010000004.1:0-36913 GCA_964353755.1 uncultured archaeon
CATTTTTCAAATGTCCAATATTATCCAAAATTTGAGCTACTAGTTACATCACTGTGAAGAGATTTGGGCGTATGGGTTACGGAACCCGTGGCGATTCAGCTTTGATCCGGTAAGCGGCTGGCTCTGGGCAGCAGATGTAGGGCAGAATATGTGGGAAGAGATAGATATCATAGAGAAGGGGAAAAATTATGGATGGAATTTTAAGGAAGGTTTTCATTGTTATGCCGTAAATCCTTGTAATATTATGGGATTAGAAGATCCTATTTTTGAATATGGTCACAATATCGGGCATTCCATCACCGGGGGATTCGTATATCGCGGAACTGCCTTGCCAACATTGCTGGGCAAATATATTTATGGGGATTATGAACATGGGCAGATTTGGGCATTGGAATATGATGGCGAAAATATCAATAATACCTTGCTTGTCGATACCACCTTAGAAATTCCTTCTTTTGGGATTGATCAATCGGGGGAATTGTATATTTGCGCCTATGCAGGGAGCATCTATCAATTGGCAGCTGCCTAGAAGATTAATATTTTCACTTGAGACAAAAGTGGAGAGGATTCGGGATAAATTCATGATCCTTCATAATTATCTATCAATAGTTTCTTGGATTGCTACGATTTACGTTTCATATATGAATGTATCGCCTACCCCCAGCTGGTTCTCTCATAATTTATCTTAGAATTTCGATTTCTTTATTCTATAGGATACATCACAATTATTGCTATGCTTTAAACTTATAAATAGAAAAATAGAAAAATTCTTCTGAGAAATTTTTGCTATCTAGTATTTAATCATCCTTACCCAGTATCTAAAGTCTACAAAATCCATTTCTCTTTCAAGATAAAATAATAAAATAAATAAGTTAAGAATTATTTATTTCACGTAGAGAAAATAAAATGAGCCTATTTTAATATCAGTAATTAAATCAAATGAATAAAATAAATTAGGTGATAAATTGGCATTTAAGAAATTTGTCAATTGGTTAAAAGGAGCCAATCTCAATGATATCATATTTAAAATTGACATCTTTACGCGCAAGTTGGATCGGCAACGAAAGACCTTGGAGAAGGAGGCGTACGTCAATCGAACAAAAGCAAAGAAATACCAAATGGATGGAAATACTGAATCATCCCGCCTATACGCGGAACATTTCGTCCGCTATAATAAATGGGCGATCGGGGTTGATAAATACCGCTTACATATTATGAATTTTAATAAATTCATAATACCGCTTACATATTATGAATTTATTAATGAAACTGAAACAGAGCCAAGCAGTGGCGGAGACGGCTAAAATTTTGGGTGGGATCACCCGGACTTTAGGGGCATTAAAGAGTTCGGTCCGCACGCAGAACATTGCCCAACTAGTGGACCAAGTCGATTCGCAGATAGAACACTTTGAAATGGCCCAGGAGGTCGCCGAAGGGGGATTGGATCAAATAACGGTTTCAACAGAAGTGACAGATTCGGATGTGACAAAGACCATGGAAGAAATCAATCAAGAGATTGCCGTAGAAACGGGAGTTTCACTACCTGCAACGCCAGCGGATAGTCGGATTCAAAAATTAGAAGATGAAATTAAAAGAATTAAAGAGGAACGATAAAAAAACTTGCGCCATATGGTTTCCAACCCATCCAATCTTTTTAAAAGTTTATTAGCAAATTTAAAGGGGAATTTAGTAAGTAGGTGAGCCAAATGATTGAACAGACTGAAATAATCAAAGTGTTTAATAAAATCAAAGAAGTCAAACCGCAATCATTGAAAGAGGAAATTCTTTTATTGGATACTTACTTATTGCAATACGATTTAATGAGCGAAGTTCGTCTGCTCAATAGTCATTTTGACGTAATAATAAAACAAATTCGAAAAATTTTGCCGGAAACGGATCTCGAAGATTGGATTACTAAATTATACCGGGAAGATCCAGACTCGGCCATTACCCTGAATCATGCGCTTCTGGCGATCATCAAAATTGAGGAAGTTCCGTGGCTCAAAGAAATACCGGGGATTTTATTTAATTATGTCGTTCACGAGGTACCCCTAAGTCCAGGCTCTTCCACGATTCTTCTCCAGGCATTTGATAAAACGAAAGATGAGGAATATGAGAAAAAACTCTTGGCAAACGTAGAGAAAATAACCGGAACTGAAAAGGTGAAATGTCTCGGGGTTTGCTATTTATTAAGCCGAGTACAAGATTATTTAACTCAGGCCTATGACCTTGTTATGCCCATAGAAGAACTGTCTAAGGGTGATAGTCTTGATTACCTTATTTGGCAAGCAAGTGGGTATAAATCTGAGAATTATCCTCATACTCCTGAATTCCGAAAGTACGCTTATGACAAATTGCATCAGTGCTTGGAGAATGAAGTGGTAGAGGTAGAATCGCTTCATTTAGCATTGGCATGCATTCAGGGAGAAATTAAAATTTGGGGCGAAGAAATTTTTAGAGATTACATTCCAAAAATTGAATCACCCTTACAATTATTAATTGATGGGGAGACGAGTGCCGCGGTGATTGGGCGGACACTAGGTCTTCATCAGAAACTCGGATTAACGGGAACATTAAAAATTGGAAAGGTTTCAGAATTCCCCGCTCATGGAATTGGTCATTTCTCCCGAACCCTATTGCTCGATTGCACCCAACCTCATGTTATTTTCATCACGGGGCATCGAGGCAGTGGGAAAAGCTACACCATGGGAGTTATAGCCGAAGAGCTAGCCATGGAAAAAATTGGAATTGGCGTGATCATCCTGGATCCCTTAGGGGTGTACTGGAGTATGAAATACGCCAATTGGGAAGAGAAAGAACGCAAAACTTTAGCGAAATGGGATCTGGAACCGAAGTCCTTTGCTGAGAATGTGCGAATCTTTGTGCCGTTGGGACAATTTAATTTAACCCCCAAAGAAACAAAAGATGAAGCCTTTTCCATCAGACCCAGTGAATTGAGCGTAGATGATTGGTGTTATACCTTCAAAGTTGAACGATTCAGTCCGCGGGGAATTTTAGTTGAAAAAGCCATTAAATTAGTGCAAGAAGGCTATGAAGCTTCCGTAGAGAATAATCTAGTAAAAGTGAAGGGGAAAGGCAATAATTATGACCTCGAAGATATCATCAAGTGCATGAATAATTCGACGGTTGTAGCCGATAAAGAAAAAGGGTATACTAGTCAAACTCGCCGAGCGATGGTTTCTCGGTTTGAAATTGCCAAACAATGGGGAATTTTTTCCATTGAGGGGACCCCACTAATCAATTTATCAGTTCCGGATCAGCTCACCGTTATCGACGTCAGCATGTTAGATGAAAATCTGCACGCCTTAATTACGGGTATTCTCGCCCGAAAGGTTCTTCGCGCGCGGCTTCATGCTTCGCGCCACACCGAAGCTGCCAAAATCGCTCTTCCCGATGAAGCTCAGGCGGTCGAAGAAGTTGAAAATATCCCCATTACTTGGCTTTTAATTGATGAAGCCCATCTGTTGGTCCCTTCGCGGGGTAGCACTGCGGCGTCAGAGCCATTAATTCAATTTGCTAAGTTGGGACGGAAGCCGGGATGTGGAATGGTACTCTGCACCCAACAACCCAGTGCAACCAATGTCCAGATTCTGTCCCAGTTAGATATCTCCATGTGTCATAATCTCACTTATTCGGATGATGTGGTGGCTTTTATTCATCGGGCGCCCGGGGATGTTCCAAAAGAAATGCATGCGTCATTATTTCGAAGTCTTCCGGTAGGGGTTTGTGTAATTGCGGATGAATCCGTTTCTACGAGCCGAATTTTTGTGGCCCGAATACGCCCTCGAATTAGCCAGCATGCTGGAAGAGAAGCTCTTCCGAAAATAGTGGATGCTATGGTTAAACCTGTTTTTTCCGTGCCTCCCATCCCCCCTCCACCGCCCGGAGCAGGTGCAGCCCCTCCAGATAAATCACAAGTTCCTTCAAAAGGAAAATCCGTAGATGAAACTACCTACATTAAACTTCCACCCTCTCAACCAGAGACCATCGAACCTCCTGCTATAGAACCCGATGTATCAGAACCTCCGCCCGCAGAATTGCCCCCTGGAGAACCTGCCCCCGGAGAGGCGCTCCCTGAAGAATCCTTCCCCGCAAAACGTTCTAAAAAGCAACCAACACCTCCAGCTCCGAAAATTGACGCGACGCTCGCACCTAAATTTCAGATAAATTTGCCCCCGGATCAACTCAAAGATTATATGAAACGTTTACTGCTGTATAAATATCGAAAGCATCTCTATCCAACTGGTGTTTCTAACCTTGTAGATAAAGTCACCTATCATACGGTTTCTGGACCTCCTTCGATGATTCTGTATCAGATTCAAGATTTTCTCCTCAAAAAAGAGTGGGTTATTGATAAAGTGATATCGGAAAGCGACCTTCCAATAATACTACTCTCGAAAAATGAAGTTAAATTGGGTATTTCCCTTGCACAACAGATCAATTCTAACGAATCCGTTATAATTTTTGTTGGAACTACTTCTAAACCCGCAGACCTTAAAAGTCTGGAAGAGGTTATTAATTTAATGATTTCAAAACTTAAATAAAAACCACATCTTTAAATTTAGTAAAAGGCTTGAATATATGGAAGTGATAGTTTGTCCTTTATGAAAAAGATATTACCTGGTCGTAGAAAAGAAGAAAAGGAAGGAACGATTGCTAGGTTACGCCAAATGATTAATAAAATTGAGCTGAGGGAACGCGCTTTCAAAAAACACGCGCAGATGGACTATCACAAAGCGCGGCAATATTATAAATCGGGAAATAAGCGTGCGGCTAAACAGGAATTGAAAAAATGGTCACGCATGAATAAAATGTCAGAGCGCTATGTCAATTATTCCTCACGCCTGGAAAACATGATCATTGTCATCGATCAGGCGCTGGATATTAAAGGGGTAGATGAAGCGGTCAAACTGGGTTTAGGAGAGATGAAAAAAATCCAGAAAGATCTGAGTATTGAGAAAGCGGAGCAAGTCGCAGCCGAAGCTGATGCAGCGATGGCAGAGATTGATCAGGTGGGTGAAATTTATTCAGAAATGACGGGCGATGCGGATCTCGATGAAGATTTAGAAGCCGATAAAGAATTATCCCGATTTGAAGCTGAAGTCCTATTAGGTGAAGGTCCACTTCCAGATGTACCTTTAGAAGAGCCCGAGCAACCGGTCTCTCGAAAAGAAAAAGCCAAAAAGGATATTGATGATCTCCGGAAATTGACGGAAGATGAATAATTAAAAAGCGAAAGATTTTTCTCCTTTTTTTAAATCTATCACGTGGGAAATAATGCAAGACCTATTATTACTCCTAAAAGCAAAAGGGCTGAAACGACAACCGTTGCAATGGGTCCCACTTTAACGCCACTCGATTCTTCTTCAAAAAAGCGAATTAATCCCGCCCCGGCAAAAGGCATGGGGCCCTCACGACCTCGCCGCCTTGACCGTTTTGACTTTTTCTTGGACATATTGTTCGGAAATTCCCAATTTTTTATTCGATAATAGATAAATGCATTTAAAATAAAAAATTATAATACACTTAAAAATATAATGGATTTTAAAACATAAAAAAGTGATGTCCCTATGCATGTACATGAATTCCAACAGTTGATGAAGACGTTATATTTCGAACGGGATAAAAATCGGGGAATTGCGAAAACTTTTCTCTGGATCATTGAGGAAGTGGGAGAGTTAGCAGAATCTTTAAGAAAATATCAGGATCAGAAAGATAACAACGAAGCGCTTAAAAATATTGGGATGGAAATAGCAGATGTGGTGGCTTGGATTACATCTCTAGCAAATATTCTGGGAATTGATGTGGAGAAAGCATTGTTTACCAAATATCCCTTGGTCTGTCCTAAATGCCATCAGAATCCCTGTTCTTGTGATGTTAAATAAAATGCGTAATAAGGAAAAAAAAAAGGAAACATTTAAAGATTTGAAATGTAATTAAATTCTCAATATTACCTCCTTTTTAAAACTAAACGATTTAAACCATCCTTTTCGGTTGGAGGCTAATGAAAAGTGAAAATAGAAGAAATTATGAAGACCGACATAGTCTATGCCGAAGTTCCCGGTAATCGAAAAGAAGTCATAGCGCTAATGCAAAAATATGATTATTTGAAAACCGTGCCTGTAGTTAAAGAAGGAACGAAGGAGATTTTAGGTGTTATTACCCAAGCAGATTTACTTCGGAAACCTGAGGAGGAACAGATCGCCATATTAATGAAGCGGGATCTTATTAAGATAAGTCCGGACACCGCTATCAATGAGTTGATCGAGTTGTTGATAAAAAATAAGCTTCGGAGAGTTCCCGTGACGAAAGGCAAAGAGTTAGTTGGCATGGTGGGGATATCCGATATTATCAAAGCAATTTCCCGGAAAAATATAAAAACGCCCATTAAAGACCTTGTTAATCGGCATACTCATGTGGTGTGGGATGGGACGCCGCTATCCGCGATTCCGAGTATTATGCACCTCGGAAAGGTGCGAGCACTCCCCTGTATCGACAATAATGGAGACCTTTCCGGTATTATCTCCGATTTAGATTTTATCAAAGAAAGTAAAATCGTTTCGCAGGAAAAAACCTCCTCCATGGCTACTTCTTCGGATAAGGAATGGTCTTGGGAAGTGAGTGACATGCTGTTAATTTCTAAGAATAAACTTACACTGCCCAACAAGCCGGTGCGCGAGGTAATGGAAAAGAATGTTGTTACCATAAATGAATTCACTTCGGTAAGTGAATGCGCGTCTCGCATGGCTAAATATAACATAGACCAAATCCCGGTTCTTGATGCAAAAGGCGAACTAATTGGCATGATCGAAGATGAAATTCTTATAACAGCTTATCATAATGAAGCGTAATTCAGTAATTTTCTAACATCATTTGCCGACCTTTACCGCCTCTAAAGATTGATTCGATATAGTCCCGAACAAGGAGCAGCCGTTGTTTCATGTAGTTGTCTAGATTATATTTGGTAGCGATTTCTATCGATAAGGGTAAATATTTGGTAATTCCTGCTTCTTTTACAGTTTGGATTAGTTTCCCGCCACAGTGAGTACAACGATTAACTAAAGGAAGACGGCGATATTTTGCATTACATTTAATGCAACGTAATTGTTGAGTAGCAAAGGAACGCAAATTCCCAATGATATCGGGGATAAAATGGGTATTTAGGAGGCGGCGGGCTTCTTCTGGCGCATCAGAAGCAACGGTTTTAACTGCTAGTTCTAATTGCGCAGTTACTTTATCTCTCACTGATTTCAATTGTTTGTATCGTGAAATTTTAGGCCCATCATTTATATTACTCGTGGGATGGGTAAAATGAAGTCCTTCAAATTGAGAGGCACACCCGATCCGATGATTTACAATATCAATCATCTTCTGAATTTTCTTCGGGTCTTCATAGTTTAAGGTACTCTCATAAAAGGCGAGGGAAAATTTATCCGCCACTTCCATATTATACACTTCATCATCAATTTCGCTTGGGTTCAATTGGGAGGTAAGGACTAAAGGGGCGTCCATCATCCCGCCTTTCTGCTCAGGTAAGTAGCTTCTAGAGAAGTTAAGAACTGCATCAAGCCCAAGTATTATAGCATCTTCATCCCCGTCACAGTTTCTTCGTTTTGCAGAATGCCAATAGGGGTGCGCGTAGATTAATTTAGCTGAAGTAAAGCCAACTATCCTTCCTATTACGCCTCCTGAAATATGTGGCGCTAGTCCTACCACTAAATGCCCGACTAAATCCTCCTTTTTATTAAAATTATAAAAAGGTTCTATATTATAGACCTTAACCAGGAGTTCGTCAATGAAATTAGCGACTTTTATTAAAAAGTCTGCTGCTCTTACGGGAATAACGATATCTTGTACTTTTAATTCCAAAATTTGGTCTTTTGTTTGGAGCGGTTTGCCTGTATGATCGTATAGATAATCTAGCGCTTTCAATTTCGAGGGCGAGACATCGATTTCTGCAGGAGTAAAGTGAGTAAGAGGTGCATCAGTTGCATCAAAGCGAATAGTACCATCTCTATAAGTAAATAGATTATATTTCGCCCGAAGAATTCCTTTTTCAAGGATTTCTGGAATTCTTTTCTGGTTCATTAGCCCTCTGACACCTTTAATCTCTTTGGGTATAGGGATATTTAATTTTTTTAAGCGATCCTGCAATAATTTTTTAATAGGAATATCTCGGAGGTCAAAAAATTTTGTGACATTTCCACATCTCGGGCAAAAATCGTCAATGGTTCTCGTTTGACAATCTAATTTTGAACATTTGTGGACTAAAACCGTTGGAGTATTGCATTTATCACAAAGATTGAGGAAGGTTTTTGTTTCACAATTTGGGCATTCCCGATGGACAATTTCAACGCTAACTTTTTTTGCCTCGGCAGCTTTTATCACGCTTCGTCTATTCCCGCCTTCGATACCCACGGGAAACAATACATGGAAAAATTCGCGCCCTTTGGCTTTTTCCGGACGCCCCATACGGGCCCCGATATAATAGGGCGCGGGATCTCGGATTAAATAGGAGGAAATTGATCCTTTCCATAGGTTTTTTTTCGTTGGGCGATTAACTTCAAAATGATCCGCCTCGAGTGCAAACAATTCTTTCATTATTTTCGCATTATTACTAAAATTTATTTGATCTTTGGATACTTTATGAGGGATCCCTAATTTTTCTAAAAGAGACTTTATTTTCAAATCATAATCAATGGTTAATAAGGAGGGGTTCTGGGTAAACTTTCCTTTTTTTAACCAATCCTGAAGGGAAATTAGGTCTTGGTCAGAAACATTATTCCAAAAATAGTTATAAGTAGGATGAATAGGAATTTGTAATTTAGACGCTAACAGGAGGGTTTCGTCTTCATCTGGTTTTTGAAAAAATGGATTATCAATAAAACTGTTTAATTTATCACTTGAAATCGATAAGGCGTCTGCGGCAGCAGTTAAATCAGAATATTTTTTCTCAAGGGCATCTTTTAATTCTTGACACCACCATTCCTCACAATACCCGGAAGGGATTAAAATATGATTATTTTCTAGGAACTCTCCAAATGCAACAAGACAATCTCCTAAAAAGAGAAATTTGTCTACTTGATCTTTCAGCGCCAAAGCTTCGGGTTCTGAGTTGATTTGAAGTACCTGCCCATCTTTTAATCGAACAATGGGACCTCCTATAGAATCAACGGGAAGCACGACGGATCCCTTCCCGGGTCTTTCGGGAATAAATTGAGTTCCTGGAACTAAAAAGTTATCTAGTAAAATCATGGTTGCTGGATTCAATCCAACAGCGGCGAATCCTGTATTCCGGGACCTGCCATATCGGACTCGAAACCCTCCTACCCTTGAAGGAAATGCAAATACGGGACGTCCCGTAATAACTTTAGCAATATACTTATCTTTCGGTGGGATCTTCTCCTCCGTTTCCTCTTCCTTTTTTTTCACTTGTAGGTTTTCTAACCAATTCCATCCGTCGATTTTCAATTTTTTAACAATCTTAATCAATTTATGGGCCTTTCCTACAATTCCGTCATTAAGGACAAGGCAGGCACCACCTCGGAGTTGATTCGTTGCGACTCGTTTTAAATCACGATATCCCGACACTTCTGTTTGTTCAGTAGGTTCTCCTGTTATTTCCACAGGAATATTTTTGGCGGCATTCCGAACCTCGTCTGGGGTCGAAGAATACTGTAAATTCACCGCTTTTTTATAGGCTTGAATTTCTTCGACATAGCGCTCCACCTCCTTCGGTATAGGTTTATATTTATCTAAGTTCAATAACTTTCTTACCCAATCGCCAACTAAAACCGCGAGTGCTGCTTCAGTTCCTCCTGCAGAACGTATGGGTCCAGCAAAGTATATCGCGAGATATTGAGATTTATCAAAGTTCTCTCGGATTTTAACATCTGAAATTCCTTCCAGAGGAGCTGCAGTTATTCCTCCTGTTAAGATAGAGAGTGCAACCCGAGTTGCCAATGCCGCAGTTTCATTCATCTCCATCAAACCGAATTTACCATTGACAATTTCCTCTGCGATTTTAAAGGCAGTCTCCTCGCGATCCATTTTTTCATTTAATTGTCGTATCCGTTCAGCGACATGTTCTGGTCCAACTAAAACTTCTACTCGGGAGGCAAGATCTTTTGCCGGCTCAATCTCGGTAAAGGGTGATGGATCTAATCCGATGCTTCTTGCTTTACTTGCTACTTCAAAAATCTTTTTGATTTCAGCAGATAAATTATCAAAGTACTTTTCCATTGCTTCACTACATTTCTGCAGATATTCCACCTACCCTTTTTTTAACTTGGCGCCTTTTTTTCGCCCAAACCACTAATGCTTCAATCTCCTAAACTCTTTTATCGTAAGGTATAAAACCACAAAATTTTATTATTCACCTTTAAAATTCTTCTTCATTAATAATTAATTGAATTTTATCGATAACAGCCAAATGATAAATATAGTACCACTGTAATATTTCCATGCGAGGTTCGGTATTTTGAAACGAAATTTACATAAAAAAGTCGCAGCGATTCTTATAATTTTTGTCTTGGGTATATTATTTTGTATTCCTATGCTCCTACCAGAGGTGAATGCCCAGTCTGAATCGGGTCCATATAAGATCCTTTTTGATGAGGCTCATGATCAGTATTACAAATATTCAAATCAGCGATTTAAGACGGCGATAGACTATCTGAATCGAACTTTTGAATTTGAGGTTCATTTGAATAAAGCACAATTTACTAATCAAAGCATTCTAGAGGACTATGACCTCATCATTATCGGGAACCCTGGGCTGAAAGGCAATTTTTCTGCAGTCGAATTAGGAATCCTCAAAAATTATACTCAAAAAGGAGGGAACTTATTTCTGCTCAGTAATTACAATGATGTGGAAAACCCTTCTCCTGATGGAAATTTAACAGGGCATGCTTCCTATTTAAATAACATAACCTATACGCTAAATCTCTCCGTTTCATTTACTGCCTATGATTTGCACGCTGAACCGCCACATATCCCTAGGGGGGAACGCTGGAAGGTTGAAATTGAAAAATCAAATTTTAAAACCCTCCATCCGATCCAACAAAAACTCCAAACGGTATTGGTCTTTACTTCTGGATTAAATATCACCGAGACTGAAAACATTATCGCGACGGGCTATTCTGATTCGTATTTGAAAAATGGAGAAGGTAATATAATCAACAATACCCCTTGGTTATCTGTCACTCAATATGGCCCATCCCGGATTGTTTTTTGTGGTTCTACGGCTATGTTTAGCGATCTTGATGTCAATGGGACAAGTGAAGTAGAGAAAAAATATACGGGAGTTCCATGGATTGAAGCCGTTGATAATCTACGTTTATGGGCGAATTTAATACAGTGGGTCTTAATTATGGAATCTCCCACCTTTTTCACAATTTATATAATCGTAGTATGTGCAATTATTGCAGCGGGGATTGGTTTCTACATATTCCAATCCTATTACCTTTCTCCGAAGGCTTCGAATCTTGAAAAGGAGATACAGAATCTTCAGGAGGAACGCGGAAAAACACTTAAGGACGCACGAAGATGTGCAAGTGAGGGCGATTATCTTGGTGCCGCTAAACTTTATAAACAAGCAGCTAGAATCTCCAATCAGCTCGGGGATACGCAAGAGGAAAGTCTCTATATTCAAAAACATCGAGATTTTTTTGCTAAGTCCAAAAAAATGAATCAATAATCTCGTTAATTTTTCTTGTTATTTTGAATTAATATTATAATATCTTCGCAATTCTCGTCGTCTACGATTACTTGGGGTTCAAATTGTACCTCTTCTAGGAGTTGTTTTATTCGGTCTAAGGAAAATTTTCTCTTTAAAAAGGATAAAATGATGAATCCCTCGCGCTTACAGACCTGCTTAATTTCTTGCAAACATCGTTTTGGATCTGGTAAGTTCTGAAAGATGGTTATCAAAAAAATAACATCGAAACAGTCTTCTTTAAAGGGAATATTCTCTGCATCGGCACATAGAATAGAAACTTCTTTTCTCTTAGGCTTCTTTTTCTGATAGCGTTTCAAACATTCAACAGAAAAATCCATTCCATATTTATTACATTCAATTTTATCTAAAAATAAAAATAAATTTCCCGTACCGCACCCTACATCCAAGATTTCTTGACCTTTCTGAATCGAAATCTGGTCAAGTATCTTTTGGTATTTATAATTTTGGATTTCAATGTAACGGCGGTCATAGCCCTCTGCCGTTTCATTGTAGCGCGACTGGATTATTCTTTTATGATTCATTAATTCTTCACTTTCATAGAAGAAACTTCTATGAAAAAGAAAGGAAGAGATGGGATATTTTACTTTTTCCATACTTCTGCTTTCAACATATCGCGCACAGCTACACGGATGGCTTCACTCCTATTCGGGTAAATGTGGTCTTTCACTAACTCTTCTAATCCTTCGATATAGGTTCTAGGTAAATGAACTGTAACTAATTGCAATTTAACACATCCATCATCAAAGTCTTTCTGGAATTAAAAAGCCTGAAAAATTAATTAAAAGTCGGTATTATCCCCATAATATTGTTGTAAGGAGTACCTCATTTTTATACATAATCAGAAGGTTCTTTTAGTCCGGATCATGAATAATTCAAGATATGAGTGCGGATTTTATCGGTATATTCAAAAAGGATTAAATCAATGATTTTTTCTCTTGTTTTCATCACATCATCCGGTCTAACATAGGATTTCCAGTCTTCCCAGTTTTTAATGAGGTCTATATGCTTATCGATAATCATGGCCTTGATTTTTTGCAATCCTCCAGCTGGAAAATAGAAGATCATTTTCGTTTTTTTACAATGAGCATATTTAGTCGTCGTAACATATTCACAGTACCCCTTTTGCTCCCACTCTTTCAGAATTTCGCGGATTAGACGGTGAGTAGAAGAAAAATCCCCTTTATTTTTCCCAGTTATGTTGATGATGACTTTCGCTAATTGGGTACTGGGAAAATTATCACTATGCCATTTTGAATTCACCCCTATTATATATTCCCCTATCAGCCACTCAATAATCGGTCTTTCCTTACCCAATCGCCTTTTAATACCTTTTTCGAAGGAGCCTAGTTTGAAATTTCCATTGTCGCCTTTAGCCATTTTCTTTAGCCCCTTTTCATTAAAATACACAGCAATACTGCAGTTTAAAAGTTGCTCTTGTAGAGAGGCAACTTAAAGATTTATTTGATTTTACTTGATTTTGAGGTGGAAAGAAGGTGAGAGTTATTTTCCTAATTTTTTTAATTTTTCTCTAATGTCATTGGCCATTTTCAGAATATCTCTTGATTTATCTTTTTCGCCCATTTGTTCTGAATAGGCAGCTGCTTGCTCTAGGAGTTCGACTGCCTCTATGAAGTTTCCTGCAGTTAAGGCTTTATCAGCTGCTGAGATGGCACTATCGCGTTGTTCGCGCAATATTTTTTGCTGATCCGCAGCAGTTTTCGGAGATGATGCGGGAGCGCTTACGGGAATTGGAATTGCAGGAGCTATTTTAGGGGCTTCCTCTCGTTCTTTTTTAACTTCTTTTCCTAATAATTTCTTTAGACTGTTTGCAACTTCCTCTAACTTTTCCAATCTCTTATCTTGTCCCACTGCCCCTGCTGCCATCAAGTCTTTAGTAATTTTAATTGCCTCTTGTAACTTTTTATACGCGGCTTCTCGATCCCTGTTGTCTAAATCTACCTTAGCTTGTTTTCGCAAATAATTGACTTGTTCAATAAGATTAAACATTTGCTCATCGGTAAATACTTTAGTTGCTGTTGCAGTGGCAACCACCTCCGCCTTCGCTTCTCTTGGAGTTATTTTCGGAGGCACTTTTGAAGGAATTCTCGCAGAAGGGAGTTCTTCTTCAGCCTCCTTGGCTGGTACTCCCAGTTCTCTGATGAATTTCTCTTCTTCGCCTTTATAGACGGATTTTAGTAGCTCTAGATGTTGCAATGCCAAATTTTGGGTAATATTTTTTTCCATCCATCTTCGTCTAATGGAATCGACAATATATTCGGGAAAGAAACTCGGAAAGACAATATCTGTCTTTAAAAAGAGCCAATTATTTCCCCTTTTATCTTTAATCCCATCGATTATATTGTGACGTATCAATTCATTGATTTGGGGCATGATTTGATTTACATCTTTTTCATAAATGTTGGGTAACTGATTAAGTTCGATGTAATTATTTCGTAAAATTGTAATTAGATTATAATGACTGGGATCCGCCGCAATTTCAGCAATCTGCTTTGAATCCTCATCGCTTAATTTATACTCCTTAAAAAAGGTCTCTACATTCGTCCTATAAATCTCAAAAACGGGTTTCATTTCGGGCGGTGCTTTGCCCTCTTTCCCTTCAACATAGAATTTCTCAACGGGACTTCGCATTGAAAACGCATCTTTAATTAAAAAGATACAATTCACTTTTTTTCCATCCATGGTATCAACAGGCAGGATTTGAATCATTTGGGTTTTGAAGAAAGGCGATAAAATGCCTTCGATATCTAGAACTTCCTCTCCTAATTGATCTGATAACCATTTCCTTAACTCATCTTTTGGAATTACCCCTAACCCTAACTTTCGGAGTACTAACACTCTCCTCGGATCTCGATGGATCATTGCATAGCGTTGCTCTTCGGTCATTTGCGTTAATTTTTGAATATCCTGAAATTGTTTTTGTAAATAAACATCAAAGTATTTATCTTTCACATGGGTAAGTAGTAAGGGTGTGATTTCTACTAAGGGCTCTTCGTAAATATCCGCATTTTCCGATTCATTTAACAATAACGCCACATAAAATTGACTTTTTCCTTCTTCGGGTAGACCAGTATAATAGGAGGCGATAAAGAGCTTTTCTATACTCATTGACATAAATGAGGACTCACCGCCTCCCATTGCGTGAGTAGTAAAGATTCTCATGATGTGATCTTCACTGATTTTGAGCGCTTTTGGGTACATTCCTTCTACAACGACTCCTAATTTATCATCCCAACGCACAACGAGAATTCCATTCACCATATTGCTCTACTCTCACATCAGTTCTTGGTAAAAATCCAAAAAAGCATCAATTTTGTTTACGCTATTTAATTTCAAAAAACCAAATTAAAAGTTTAACTGAGATCAAGGGATCGCTTTAAAGAACAATAAAATAAAATGAAATAAAAATAGATTTTAGTCTACCTTAGTAGATACGATAAGAAAATCGTATTACGGGCAATCTATTCGGCTATTTATAAAAATAAAGGAATAGATGTGCAAATTAACCAAAGAGGGCTCCTAAGCCTGCAACTTCCTCAGCTTTTTTCTCTTCTTTCTTTTCTTCTTTCTTTTCTTCTTTAGCTGCTGCTGTTGCTACTGGGGCGGCGGGCATAATAGCTGCTGATTTAATAGCGTCCTCAATATTGACATTTTCTAGAGCCGCAACAATGGATTTCACTTGTGCATCATTTGCTTTGATACCAACTGCCTTCATAATGGCGGTGATATTATCTTCATTTATTTCTTTTCCAGCGGCATGCAACAGAAGAGATGCGTGTACATATTCCATATTTTTACCTCCAATATATTTTAACCAAACAATTTTCCAAATCCTAATTTTTTTCCTTTTTTTTCTCTTTTTTTTCTTTTTTCTCTTCGGTTTTTTCTCCTTTCTTCTCTTTTTTAGATGGTTTTGTGGTAGAAACGGCTTTTTCTTCTACCTTTTGTTTAATATCTGGTGGGATTACATCGGGTTTTACTTGGAGAATTTTATTCGCTATGGCTAATGCGGAGTTATATGCCGTAGCGAGGAGATCTGGCATAGAATCCTTAGTTATTATTCCTGCTTTTCGCATTAAGCTCTTAGCATTCATTATGGCTTTTTGAAGGAGAAATCCGATATTATCCTTTGTTGGATAGGCAATTTTTATAGATAAGTTTAAGGCATTTGCCATGGCAATCCTAATCTGCGCCTTAGTCTTCTCTAAATCAATCTCTAACGTCTCTGCTTGTAAGATAATTCCGTTATCATAAGCAGCATAAAGGAGTAATCCAATTTCTAAAGGATTGATATTCATTCGTGACAGGATTAAAGCGAGCATTCGCGTTATTTCCTCGCCCCTTTTTACCACGACTGAAGTGTTTTTAACGTGAATAGTTCCTTGTTTCACTAAAGTATCGATTCCAACCTTCTTGAATTCGGATATCATCGGGCCCGGGGCGAATCCCGTGTTGCCTTCAGGAACAACAATATCATTAGGCGCTATATCGCCCGCTTTTGCGGGCGCTTTCACTTTATTTTGATTTAAAAACAGTTGTAACTTTAATGGACTCATTTCCGTAAAAATAAACGTTGTAGACCCTTGCAGTTCATCCACAAATTCCTTTAAGTTTTTCTTTTTACTTTGTAGGGCAGCAATCCGAAACAATCTATTTTTTGCCATACGAATAACAATTTTTTGGGCTAATTTTTTCCGTATGGTCTGCAATTGGTGAGCTGCGAGCTTTTTCATTGAAGCGAAGCAAATAATATCATACTTATTAATTAATTCTTTGAGGGCTTCGACCTCATCCTTTTTAAATTGTGGTATAATTTTCGCTTCAGCGGTCATGTTTCTCACTTTAGATTTATTTTAACGGTTGGACTCATCGTTGTTTTTACACGCATGCTCGCAATATTGCGCATTCCTTTCTCAAACGTCCGCTCAAGGAAGTTGGCTACCGATTGAATATTTTCTGCCACTTCAGGAGTAGGCATGTTTTCATTGCCGACCTTGCAATTGACCACTAGATTATTTCGTAACCGGATCCGGATCATTTTCTTGTATTCGGAAACGACGGGACCTAAATCCGCATTAGTTGGAATGATCCCCTTGCCTTTGGGGGGACCGAGGGGCATCTTGCCAGCAGGTCCTAGCATGGGACCTAAGCTCTTAGCGAGATCAGTCATTAAATCGACGCCTGCAATGAACACATCCATATTTCTTACAAATTTTTTGGCAGACTTTTTGTCCCCTTTAATTTTTCCTAAACTTTCTCTATCGAGCACCTCAAGCCCCATATTTTTGGCCCGGACTCCGAGATCGCCCGATCCGATGACGCAAATTTTTATTTGTTCCGTGATTGCATGCGGTAGAAATATTTCGGCTGCAATTCGGTTCTTGGGCTGTTTTAGATCGACATCTCTTATTTTCACAGAGAGGTCTATACTCTGCTGAAATTTCCGCTTCGGGTTATTTTTCTTCAATTCGTCCAAAGCTGCCTTAATTGGGGCTGTATCTATTGGCATTCTGAAATTCACACTCTATACTGATTCTTTCGTCGATTCTTTCTTTCAATCCTTGAGTCTTTAGATAAAAATTCTAAAGAAGTATAAAAAGATTATGAGATGATATTCTACATAATTATTTTAGCATTCGATTTTAAATTTACTCTTAAAATTCTTGGTTTAATTGCGTATCGAAAAGCCCTTTATCTATATCTTTTTGAATTTGTTTAGGTGATTTTCCTTCTACTTGTACTCCCATTGACACGCAGGTGCCAAGAATTTCTTTTACAGCTTTTTTTAGGGTTGTCGATAATAGAACCGCCTTTTTCATTTTGGTAATTTTCAGGATGCTCTCAAGGGAAACATTACCAATCGTGGTTTTGCCTGACTCTGAGCTTCCTTTTTGCGCTCCTTCTATTTCTCGAAGAAGCAGCGCCGAAGTTGGTGGAATTCCTAATTCAATCTCAAAGGTTTTTGCTGAGGTATTCACTATAATTTTTACGGGAACCTTCATCCCTGCAAAATCTTTCGAAAGGTCATTGATTTTTTGTATAACTTGGTTAAGATTAACACCCGTAGGGCCAAGGGCAGGACCAATGGGAGGACCCGCGGAGGCTTTACCGCCTTCCACCAATGCCGATATAGTTACTTTCTCACTCATCTTTTTCTTACCTTCGTACTATATTTCTTCTTTCTCAATTGGTTTCCAATGAAAAATGTCATAGGATTTCATTCTTAAAGGTGAAGAAATCACTATTAATTATTCTGATAAGAGTATTATTACTAACTATTCAGTGAATTTAAAATTGTCCTTTTTTGATTTGATGCGGACAATGGATCACTATTTTTAAAAATTTTTAAGCATTAGAATTTTTTAATATTTTCTAAGGAAGGTGAATGATTTGAAGATAGGCGTTATTTCAGACACACACGACCATATAGAGAATGTGAAAAAAGCAGTGAAAATTTTTAATGAGCAGAAAGTGGCATACTGTTTTCATGCAGGGGATATGGTATCACCGTTTATGGCGAAAGTCTTTAAAGAGTTAAAAAGTAAATTATACATTGTATTTGGGAACAATGATGGTGAATTAATATTCCTGAAGGAGAAATTTAAAGAAATAGGAGCAGAAATTAAAGGAATCCAATTTTCCATTGAAATAGAAGGGAAGAAGATCGCGCTATTTCACACCTTGGAAGCCGAGATTCTCGATGCCGTAATCCAATCAAACAAATTTCAGGTAGTGATTTCAGGTCATACTCATTCCGGCGAAATTAAAAAAATCGGCAATACGTTAGTTATTAATCCTGGAGAAGCTTGTGGTTATCTTACGGGAAAAGCTACTGTGGGCATCGTTGATTTATCCAAAATGGAAGCGGAACTAATCAAGTTATGAGGGTATTCATGACAGCATCTTAATTTTTGCAATAAAATAGCCGGGAGTTTCGTGTTCATCAGGATAGAATCTCTGCAATTTTTCATAATTTGGTAAATCAGCAATGGGTTCGCCAGGACTTCCGAAATAAAGTGGTTGTTCAACAATTTCACAGTTGAAGTTGTCTATTAGGTATTTGATATTTTCCTCATTTTCTTCGGTTGTTAAGGTGCAAGTGCAATAGACCAAAATTCCTTTTGGTTTAACATATTGAATAGCCGATTTTAGGAAATGACGTTGATAACTCGCCGCATCTTTGATATCTTTTTTCGTAGTGGTATCATATAATTTGGGGCGCACACCTAAGGCGGTACAAGGGGGATCGATTAAAACTTTATCCGCCCATTGGTAATAGGTATCTGGTAAAGTTCGGGAATCCCCTGCGAGAGTAAGAATATTTTTTATTCCTAATCGTCGTATATGCTCGTTTAAACTCTCTATTTTTGGTTTTGAGCGATCGACGGCTAGAACCTGCCCGCTATTTTGCATTAACTGGGCAATATGAGTGGCTTTTCCGCCTGGTGCGGCGCACATATCTATAACTGATTCCTTTGGTTGCGGATCAAGGATTCTTGATGCTAAAATAGAAGGAAAGGATTGGTCAACCACATATCCCTGTTTAAAAATCGTAGATTCTCGGACGCTAAACACTTTATAAAGGGAATCAATGACTTTGACAGCGAGTCCCTTTCGTAGTTGCAATATTTCTTTAGCAGTCATTTGCGCAATTCCCGCAGCTATAATTGCCCCTGATTTATCAATAATCGTGACCTGGTCCCCTACCCGAATTTTACTGGTTTTCACGACCCCTGGGGCGAACAGATCAGCTCCCTGAAGAAGACTTTCAGCCGCGAATTTATCCACTACAATAACTTTCTCATAGACTGAAATAGAGTTAGGACCCTGAACGGGTAGATAAACCACTTCTTCTAATGTGGGATGTAATTCAGCTTGAATATTCAGATCGAAGAGCATTTTTTGGACGGTTCTAGCTGTAGTTTTCAAGAGATTTATCCTAATTGTATACTTCGCACACGGTCTCTTTAATGCTTCGATGATTTTTTCAGTTCGTGGCCCATATTTCCCCCAGAAAAATTCCAGGATATCCCGAGAAAATTTGTATTTCCATTCCAAATACTCAAAATCTGGATGCATTGAAGAATCTCTTTAGAATTTATTCCTTTTGCCATCCATATCGACCAATCAGTGGGACGAAGGCTACGCCCCCTACCCGTTTTTGAATCACCTTATCGGGAGTAATTTTTTCCACCAGAATTAATTCTTGATACATAAGCCGGCCTCCAACTGGGATAATTAATTTACCCCTTACCGCAAGTTGCTCTATTAAGGGCTCTGGCACTTTAGGTCCCGCAGCGGTTACAAGGATCGCATTATACGGTGCCTTTTCGGGGTAGCCTAAGGTACCATCTCCCACTATAACTGTGACTACTTCTGAATATCCAGATTTTGCTAAATTGCTCTTCGCAAATTCTGCCAACTCGGGAATTCGTTCAATGGTGGAGACATGCCCTGGATTTTTACTCCCCCGGGGAGCGACGAGCTCCGCACATACGGCAGCATGATAGCCCGATCCTGCCCCGATTTCCAATATATTTTCTCCTTCTTTCAATTCTAATAGCTCACACATGATAAAAATCATGTGCGGGGCACTTATAGTTTGTCCCTGCCCTATCGGCAAGGGGTGATCTTCATAGGCTTGGTCTCTCTGATGTGAAGGAACAAAATTCTCTCTTGGAACGCGCATGAAGGCGTCTATAACGTCTTTTTTGGTTGCAGTTCTGGAATGTTTATAATAGTCTAGTAATTGTAGCTTCTTTTTTTCTAAATCCATTTCGGGGACCATCCAATTCTCATTAATATTAAACATATTTGATATTAAAATTTTATAGCCCAAATTTTTTGAAAATATAATATTTTAAAGGATCAAGGAGGAATATGAAGAGCGCCGAGTACCCTAAAATAAATAGTACTTGATTTAGTGTGAGGGCAGGAATAATTATGCCATAAATACCTAAGAAAGTAAATCCAACTATGGCAACCACCGTAGTGATAATTAATTCCCTCCCAGGGCGGGAATTCCAAAACCATTTTCGTTCCCTTACAATAAATATTTTAAATATACTCGTAAATAGAAGCCATAGCAATATAAATGTCTGTAACGGTTCCAATCCCAAATGAAAATAATTAATTCCAATAAAAATGGCAATCACTCCCTCCATAATGAGTAAAACCCCGAGAATAACAGAAACCGAAGTAACATTTTTTACATTCCATTTATTGGGATTAGTTGTATGTTTGGTGTTATCCGTGGCTAATGACATCGTGAGGAAATCATTAGCAAATACTAAGAGAACTATCCCTAACAGAGAAATTACGATACTTTGTAACCAAAAATACCCAACCACCAAAATTCCGATAGATTGGATGGTTTTTGTGATTTTGTTTAGAACCCAAGTTAATACGCGCTGATAAATTCTCCTGCTTATTTTGATGGCATCAATAATGACTGCCAAACCTTGTCCAATCAGAACAATGCTGGCGGAGGTTTTTGCAACATCGTCTGCATTACTCAAAGCGATTCCTATTTCTGCCTGTTTGAGGGCCGGTGCATCGTTAACTCCATCGCCCGTCATTCCTACAATATGACCGCGGGATTGGAGAAGTTTTACAATTTGGTATTTATCTTCAGGATATATTTCGGCAAATCCATCAGAATGTTCAATACTTTCTACTTGTTCTCCCTCGCTTAATTTTTTTAGGAAGGTGATTTGGACTATGTTAGGTCCGATCAGGGTTTGGCGAGCTATTTCTTTCGCTATATTGATATTATCCCCTGTAAGCATCAGTGGTTTTATCCCTAAGGTCTTCGCTTCCTCTATCATGTCTTTTGAATCGGGTCTAACCGGGTCGGCAAAGGATATTAACCCAGTAAAATGAAGGTTATTTAAGTCTTGATCTTCTGATTTAGCAATTGCCAATATTCGATAGCCTTTTTGCGATAATTCGTCTATTTTTTTATTTAATATTTCATAACTTTCTTCGGTAATTCCCTTACACAGGGGTATTACTATTTGCACAGCACCTTTAATTGCTTTAAAGCGACGTTCTTTATCTTGAACAACGGCTTCAGCTCTTTTTGTTAATGGATCAAAAGAAGTGAACGAAATATATTGATATAATCTGAAGTTAACCCCCAAAATTTTAGCATATTCAATAATCGCAATATCCATAACATTTTTACTCTCTTCTTTACAGGTTAATCCCGCGATCAGAGCGACATCATATTTTCCATAGCCCGCATTTGGAATAACATCAATAATAGATAGTTTATTTTGCGTGATCGTGCCAGTTTTATCGAGGCAAAGAACATCCATTGATGCAGCGTCCTCAATGGAATCAAGCCGCCTCACCAGTGCATCCCTTTTAGTTAGTTCCTTTGCACCAACGGCTTGAAGTATAGTAAAAACTGCAGGCAAGGCGATGGGAATAGAACTCATAAGGAACATGATAGCGAGTTCAGTAATTAATATTATATCAGGGTTTATAAAAGTAGCATGAATTAAAACTAAAACTAATGCAATTATACTGAAATACATTGAATATTTGACAATGGTCAGCATTAATTCTTCTTGATGTGATTTAGGTCTTGCTAATTTAACTAACTCTGTGGTCCTTCCAAAATAGGTGTTTTTCCCAGTATTAATCACAACACATCTTGCTTCGCCCTGCACTACAGTAGAACTTGAGAAAAGTATATCCGAGGCCTCCCGATTTACAGGTAATGATTCACCGGTAAGAACGGATTGATCAATAGAAACTTGCCCATCTATGATCTTAGCATCAGATGGTACTAAATCGCCAATTCGAATAGTAAAAATATCTCCAATGACAAATTCGCGTGCATCTTTAATTACCCATTCTCTATCACGTAACACCTTCGCTTTGATAGCTAATTTATTCTTCAAAAGCTCTATAGCTTTTTGTGAATTATACCTATTAAAGAAGCCGATGATAACATTGACTGTCAGCAAGATAAAAATGATAATTACCTCAAAATAACGTTGTAGGATGAATGATAATACCATGGTTAATTCTAATAGCCATGGCATCGGTCCCCAATATCGTAAGAGGAAATCAATAATGGGGCTTCTTTTCTTCTCTAGTACTTCATTGTATCCAAACTTCTTAATCCGGCTTTCAGCCTCGATTTCTGTCAGGCCGTTCATTGATGTCTTTAATAACCTAAAAGTCTCCTCCACGGAGATCTCCTTGTAATCAGAAGTGTGTTTGGCGTCCATCTATTTTCTCGCTTTACAATTTTTTGTTTAAAATTAGTCGTTTATACCCGCTACAATAAATGCTTTTTCTGTTGATGTATGTTTAATGTTTTACTTAGCCCCATTCAAAAATTCGCTGAATTATTGTTCCAGTTGGTTTAAAAATATCAATATTATTATTCCAAGTTTTGATAACGTCTTTAAAGAATTCAAAAAATTCTTGAGTAAACAGCCTTAATTTATAGCGAATGAATGAACTTTGTTCTTTAATAATAAGGATAAACATGTAACCTTGACCTTGTTCGAGCATAATTTTCACATTTTGATAGTCAATAAGTTGTAATGATTCACTTGTATGTACTAATTCGGAAAGCAATAATTGGATACCAGAAAATCCGCCGGCAATTAAATCAGAATCCGTAATTGAGCGATTTTGCCCAAAGGAATAAGCGTATACACAGATGCCATTGCGAGCGATAACAAAAATCTCACGTAATTTTTCTTTCCAATTGAGATCGGTGAAAGTCGAAAAAGCTGCAAATCCATATCCAAAGAAGCTGACTCCTATAATAGCTATCAAAGTACCTATTGAATAGATATACGCGCCCCATAAGTCTGAAAGAAAGGAAAATCTGAAGAAAATTCCTATGCCAACCATACAAATACCGACCAGTGCCAGAAGTATTCGTTGCCTTAAAAAGCCGGAGGTTGGTTTAATGAACATATAAAACATGAAAAGAGGAATGATTACAAACATTGGGGCGGAGGTATATAAGGTAAAATTATTTAAGGTATCTAAATCTCTTATAAAGAGAATTACAATGATGGCACATACTATTAAATAAACAGTAATTAGGTATTTCGTTCTTCTTTTAAAGACATACTCAAATAGAAAAGTTAAAGCCGCAAAACTGGCGTACAAGGAAAAGAACGAAAGAAGATACAATTCAATTCTAATGATATCATATTCCCAATGATAGTAATCAGCCCAAACAGAAATGAGATAACTAATACAGGTACATATGAAAAGTAAAGTTAATCCCAAAAACGGTAAATGTTCTCGTGATCTCTTCCGAATTTGAATGAATCTATTCAAAAAAACAAAAAAGAGAACAAAGGCACACGTTGAAAAAATATGAGTTAATCCAAAGCCAAGTGCTTGCCAGAAATCCACCTTTACCACGAACCGTATTCATACATAAATTACATTTATAATATTTTTATCGTATGTTTTATCATTTTTACATTTTATCCTTTTTGAATAATAAATTTAATGGATTTTCCACATTATTTGTAGTTGAATAATTTTTTCTCTCTTAAGGTCATGTTTCAATAAAAAATCAGCGGAAATTTCAATGAAAAATCAACGAATCGAGATTCTCAGTGGAATTGGACATAATAATATCCGTGCAACTCATAAATCTACATTGGAATTCACGAAAGAAAAAAGTTTAACTAAAAGGGGCGATTGCATTGTCGTACTTAACCTAGATAAGGGGTTAATCGATCTGAATCAGGCATTTCTTGATCTCTGTAAATCTGAACAGTGTAAAATGACGATAATCTTAACTTGTGAAGGTAATTCCGAAACGATAATTGGATATGGTCATCCGAACTTGACTTTTCAACATCCCTTTAGCTTAGTAATTCGCAAATCTCGATTTATCTGTCCCAGAACTTTGATGATTGGAGCAAATAAAGCGGCGAAAGATCTCAATAGGGATCTGGTTTCCAAATTACGAAACCCTTTAGCACAAGTTCAAGTAAAATTAATAGCAGAACTCTAAATTATTCTAAGAGAATATCTACTCCGATATGCCAAATATGGGGTGCATAGGCACGAACTTTCCGAATATTTAACATATCTTTGATTCTATGACCTTGAGTTTCAATTAAATCTGTTATGGTGTTCGTTACCTGCGTAGGATAATCTGATTCACGACAAAACTGATAGTAATGAATAATACCGTCATTGGCTACGAATTGAGTAGCGATATCCAAAAACTCAGCCGATTTCGAGGGCAAATTCATTATTATCCTATTAAATCTCTGATTAAAATGAGTTTTAGCTACTTCCTTGACATCCCCCTCGAAAGTGGTGATGAATTCTTCAACCTTATTTAAAACAATATTTCTTTTTAAGTAGAAAATTGCTGCTGGATTTAAATCGACGGCATAGACTCGAACATGCTTTCGTTTTGCAATTAAAATAGAAAAAGGTCCAATTCCAGCAAACATATCTAGAATTACCTCATTTTGTTGTGTTAATGAACAAACTCTGGCATGTTCGGTAGATAATCTCGGACTAAAATATACTTTCTCAATATCCAATTCATATCTGCAATTATATTCTTTATGAATTGTCTGTGTTTTATTAATTCCAGCGAGCAATTGAACATTCCGTAGTCGGAATTCACCACTGATCGGCTCTAACTTCTTAAAAACGGAGGCGATAGAGGGGTGTAACTCCAGAATAGTTTGACCAATTAACCTTTCAAATGGTTGCAATTCTTCAGGAATTTCAATAACTACTAAATTTCCAATTGTATCAAAGGAAGTTGGAATGAAGATGTGTAAATTCTCTGGGATTAGGCTGTGTAATGCAGAAAATAAATCCTTAAATTTTCTAGATTCTTTTTGTTCGAGGATTTGCTGCTCAAATCGGATATCCTTGAAGGAGTTCCTTAATGATTGCTTTTCGGTTTCCTCTAATTCTCTCATTAGAGGGAAAATTAACCAATCCCCTTCTGATTGGATTTTCAGCTCATGGTTTAATAGAGAATTTTTTAGTAGTAATTGCCGTAATTTTTCTCCATCTTTCTTTTTTACGAGAGAAACCCATGAGATAGTCATAAATCACGCCAAAAATTTACGCAGAGATAAGATTTTAAAATTTTTATCTACTAACTAATCAAAATTTATTAAAAGTGGCGGACCCGGTGGGATTCGGACCCACGATTCGGACGTGGCTCGGTCGATAGATCCACGATTTCCAACTTAGAAGGCTGGTTCCATATCCTGGCTAGGAGACGGGTCCACATCCTTTTTAGTATTTAATTTTTCAAACAATAAATTTTAAGGTTTTGTTTTTTACTAATCTATTGATTAGTGGGTTCAAAAACTGTTTCTAAAAATTTGGACAAACTAGTACCTCCAAATATTATGTTGGTTTGGTAATAGGGGGCTTTAAATCAGTTTCGCCCCATCCTTGTCCTATGACTGGGATATACCGTATCTCTGAAGCCGTCGCGCTGTTAGGCGTGTGCCCGAAGATGATCCGTTGCTGGGATCATGCAGGGAAGATCGCCTGCCATCGCACCCTAGGTGGGCATCGTCGCTTCTCCCTCCTCGAGATTACGCGCCTCAAAAGTAGCGGTCAGGAACTACCGCTGCCCTCCAACCCGATTCCGCCAGGCACCACAGCAATCTATGGCCACTTTCGTTTTTGGCTTTATAGGGTTCATCGCACTTGCCTTTTCCCCTGACTATTTTGGATTAGTGGGGATATTAGGCGAGGAATCAAAATAGGTTGAATAATCAATGGCATCACTGTACCTGTATTCTTTTTAATCGATTACTTCATCCCAAAGCCCCTACCTTTCTCCGATAACTTGCTTAACCCTATTATAATTGGCTTTACAATGTGGGGTATTTACGGGCTTTTCTGCCTGTAAATAATGTTACACTAAACTAGGTATCTTTTGCACTAAATTAGGTATCTTTTGGGCGAGTCTCGTATCATTTGATCAACTCTCGTATCTTCTTATCCCATAAGCTTTTATATTTTCATCTTATTAGCTTTTTATAGCCCTTTTTTTTAGTTAGAGGGATTAAATCGATTCTAGCTGATCCTTCAGGTCTGGAGGATTGGGCTGGATTCAACGGATGACATAACAAAAATAATGAGATATATGGAACGAATAGAAAATTCAGTAAAGCAATGGATAATAAAAATGTTTAATGAAGATATCCTGGGTAATATGAACAGCAGTCAGCAAGCTAGATATGACATTAGTGGTGTAAGAAGCAGCTACTTCAACGAGGAAGCTCCTATCATCGAGATATGCCTGGCTCCATGGTGTGACTTGATTGCTACCGCCGAAGGATTCTATCTCTATGCGCGATCCATTACCACGGTGGGACAGATCTCGCTCTATCTTACGGTGCGGGATGCGGACCAAACTAATTTTACTTTTCTGGTAGGGACCCTCGAGGTCCTGCCTTCTGGGGAGTTTTTAGCCATTAGTGGGGGCACTAGTATAATGCTTCTCCTCATGGTAGGCATTTGTATCCTAATTCTATGGTGGCAGCGGAGCCACCCGCGAAGAAAAGTGCAGCGGATTGTGAAACGAATTAAGAAAATAATAGGAGTTCGATAACGGAATCGGGAAAAATGGGGTGGTGGAGCGGTCATGGATGAGCTGAAGAAGAAGACGCGGCGAATCATGGACGTAATCGAGGGATATCTAGATCCCGCTGTGAAAGCCTCACCCAATTCGCAGGAAGAATCAAAAGTTCGGAATCAGCGCATCGTTGATACCATTTTCCCGACCCGATCACACACTAAATCAATAGTGGACGTGGAAGAGAGCCCAAAAAGACGACAGCGAAAAACGCTCGGGCAGCCCTCTTCTTGGGACACCATAATTGCTGAGATTCTGGGGCAAGCGGATGGTTCCCAGGAAAGTAAAAATGCTCGTTCCAAGGCGGCAGCGCTGACCAACAAGATGCTACAGGGCGTATCAGGAGAAAAGGAGTTGCCCATAAAGAGCGCGGATACTTTGGCTACCGAGTTGCTAGGGCAAGCAGGCGGTTCCGAAGAGTGCATAGGTCCTCAATTGCCCAATCCAAAAGGTAGCACCGCAAAAATGCTTCAGTATAGCGAAAATAACGGAAACAACAACGAAGCAATACCTGTAAAGAACGTAAAAAGTCCAGTCACTATAGTAACGCGCAAATTCGGTTTACGCCCGTTGAAGTCCGGCATGGAAGTAGACCTACTTCCTGTGTTTTCTGGCTTCGAGCGGTGTGTGAACACGTTAATTCGGGCGGGCATCCAACTGCTCTTAGGTAAGGTAGTCCGCTCGAAGGAAGAAGTGCTAAATGAACCAGAACTAGAAGAAGGTGAAGAAATAGAAGAAGAAAATGAGGAAGAAGTGAGGATTTATAAGGAAGGTGTAGAATCGATCAAAGCCAATTTCTATAATCCCGTGAGCAAGATTTCGTGGGTGAAAGCCCGCATCCAGCAGTCCCCGTTTCTGGAGCGGTTTTGGCGGTGCGCGGCCCAATACGCCTATTATGCCGTCAAAGGATATAACTTCAATCGCCAACTCATCACCCAGCTAACAACCCTTTTTCAACGCATCCCCAGCGTGGACTTGCCGACCCATTTACAGACTAAACCGGATTTCCCGCGGAAAGGAAAGACGCAGGATACCGGATTTCCTTCAGACGCTTTAATAGAAGCGGCTCAACGGATCATCCAAAGAATCCGCCCCGGGCAAGGACTGCCCTCGGAAGCCTATACTACGAACCTGCTGTGCTACTTCCGGAATTTACTCTTGCGAGCACTTAAGGAATGGCCGATTTGGTCTGGTGCACTGGGGAAAGGGATGCCTCCCCTCCCCGCAAAATCACCCCAGCAGGTGCTCAAAGAGGGCATTGCGGCTGCGCTCAGTGACAGCCGGCGCCAAATTGTTGCGATTGAGTCAGAGTTGCCTGCATTACTGGAGGATCGTTTGGACGCCTTTTTCCGGAAGTTGTCGCATGCCCTGACTCGTCGGGTGACCCCCTACCTCCTAGGAAAAGCAGCCCCGCGGAAGGTTATCACGCCATTGGATCACTTGATCCTGCGGATCTGTAGAGGGTCCTACCCCACTTCGCGGAAGGGCTGGGAGAAAGCGCGGAAGCGGTGGCGGAATACTCAAAGGGCGGCATTAATGGCGCAGGTGCAAACGCTCGACCTCTCCAAACTAGCTGCGGCGGCTTATAAGGTGGCTCAAGGACGGCTCACGCCCGCCCGGGTGCTCGCTTTGTCGTTGCGGTTTCGCAGCCGCTTGCCTTGGGTTACGGAGGATACGCTGGCAGCGTTTCAGGTGTTCTTGACGGCTGAAACAGCGGTACGATTTGAGAAGACGCTTGCCGACTGCCTGATGACTCAGCTCGCCCCGCATTTCTATGTGGTGCTGGCGCGGTTAGCCGCCAAATGTGAAGACTGGGTGAAAATCCCGCACTTTACAGGGCAGGCGATCCCCCTCGCCATGGACGATGGGAAAATCCATAAGCTTATAGACAAGGTCGCGGTAGTAGACCCGATGCATGATGTGATCCTTTCCTTGTCTTTCTATCGAGGACTTAGGGGCACTCCGAAAGCGTGGTGGCATTTCAAATTGTTCGAGGAGGCCAGTGCCGGGAAGCAAAAGCGGGCGTACCGGTTTCAAGAGGCGCTCGGGCGCGACCCGGTCTCAGGGGTTCCCCAGTTTAAACCGCTGCGGGGGGTGCTCTTGCGCAAATTAGGGCATCACCAGCAGGCAGGTGGGGGGCTGGTCTTGGCGCTCCCCTTCAAAAGGGTGAAAAGTCCCGTTTTGCCCCATCTTCCAATGAAAGAGGTAGTACGAGTAGCAGGGATCGATCTCGGGGTGAAGGTCTTCGCCACCGTCAGCGTTGCGGATTGTGTAAAGGAAACCGGTAAGAAGGCAGAGACGCATCGGTGGACGCGAGTCAGTGAAGAGAAAGCGCGCTACTTCATTGACCAGCGGGAGATCGTTGGCAAGCGGGGGGAATGGATCGGTCATGCGAAAACACCCGGTGGGAGTCCTCCAGCCCGCAGTGTGTTGTTTAAGAAAGACGCACGGTGGGGCAATTTCAAGCGGCGACTAACGGAGTTACAGCAATTAGCGAGACAGTATCAATCTTGGAAAGACGAGTACGCGAAGAACTATAAGGAACGGCAAAAACAGGGTCTAATAGCAGCTCAGGTATCATATCGGCATAAAGTGAAGTATCAGAAGTGGCGGCGAGAGTGGAAACGATCCTGGCGGAAAATTCAAGGGCTGCATCAAGAGTTATCCCATCAAGTAGCGACGCGGGTCGTGGCTGCTTTGGAGCGAGAGCGGGTGCGGGTCGTGCTCTTGGAGGACCTGCGCTGGGCGAAGCAGAAGCCTCGGGAACAAGTGGGCTATTTCCTGACGACTTGGCAAGTCCACTGGTTTTACACGCGGGTGCAACAGCTTATAGCCGCCCAGGCGCATATGAAAGGGATCGTGATCGAATGGGTGATCGCGCGGGGCACTTCGGTCCGGTGTTCCCACTGTGGGCACGAGGCAAAAACGCAACGCGCTGGGAAAACATTCCGGTGTCAAAATCTGGCGTGCCGGCAGGCACTGGGTAAAAAGCCGCTCCAGTTAGATGCGGACCTTAATGGTGCGCGAAACATCATGACCGCACTCGTGGAACATATTCCAGCCACCCTATAGGGGTGGTTTGGCGGGTCTCCGTCCTCTCCCAGCAAGTAAGTTAGCAGGCTGTCCAAGTTTGTCTAACTTTATAGGAACGGTAAATTCCATGCAGAATCACAATTTAAAGGAAGCGGCAACCGATCTTCGCTTTTTATTGAGCCGAGGTTATCAACGGAGGTCAGCTATCGAATTAGTCGGAAATAGATGGAATCTTAATCAAGAAGCGCGCCATATTCTCTATAGAGCAGTTTTTTCGTTGGAAGAAGTCAAAAGGCGAAAATGGAATGAGGTGGAAATCGAAGAAACACGAGGAAAAACTGTTGCCATTGATGCCTATAACATTTTAATCACTTTAGAAAGTATTTTGAAAGGATTGTTGTTAATTAAGGGAGATGATGGCTACTTACGAGATATTTCCAGGGTATTTAATAAATATAAACAATCATCCTACACCCTCCAATCAATTCAACTGATTCTGAAAAAATTACAGCCGTATCAACCGGCAAAAATATTATTCTTTCTAGATCAAGGTATTAGCCATAGTGGCGAACTAGCCGCCTTAATTAGAGGCGAATTAAAGCAATATAATATGAATGGTGATGCGGAAACGGTCTCTCAGTCGGATAAATCAGTTGAAACGATCGGCGAAGTCGTTATCTCAAATGATAGGGTCGTTCTGGAAAATGCTCTGGCACATTTGAATCTGATTTCCTTACTCCTGAAAAATTTACCAATTCCCGAAATTAATTTATTGGATATTTTGTAGGCATAATTACGAATAAGGTCTAGATGAATAAGCGTGAAAGATAGATGAAGAACCGCGAATTATACACGATTATCGTGTTTATTATCATTGCTTCATTAGATAATGCGGCGCTTGCCCTGATTCCTGCTATAATTCCGAGTATAGCTGAAGGGGTCGGCGTTTCGGAAGAAATGGCAGGAATTATTTCTTTTGCGGTAGCCGCCGTTACCTTTATTACGGCTATTACAAGTTTTCTATGGGGTTATTGGGGCGATAAATATAATAGGAAAAAATTACTAATCTATGGAACAATAATCTGGGTTATTTTCATTTTCCTTACAGCATTTGCTCGAAATTTTACCCAACTAATTATTTGCCAGTTGCTCTCCGGAGTGGGATTAGGGTGTATCGCCTCTGTTGGTTTTTCGATTGTTACTGATTTCATATCGCCTCGCAGACGAAGTTTCTTCTTTTCGTTATGGGGATTATCGCAAGGCCTAGGAAGTGCAATGGGTTATACCTTAGCGGTGATATGCAATGTGCAATTTGGGTGGAATTCTGCCTTTTTGATTCTGAGTGGAATAGCCGCAGGTTTTATTGTGGCTTATTTTTTTACGGTGGAGCCCGAACGAGGTGCAACGGAGGAAGAACTCCAAGATTTCTTTAAATCTAACATGAGTTACGAATATCGAATTAGGTGGGATGATTTGCGATATATATTGAGAATTCAAACCAATAAATATTTGATTTTGCAAGGATTTTTTGCACAGATCACATGGGGAGGTCTTACACTCCTCCCCACCGTTTTTATTCTAAAATTATTAGCAAATGGAGTATCTGAAGGTCCGGCAAGTGTGATCGGACCATTTATTGCATCAGCATTTCAAATAGGAATTATCTTTTCCATTTTTTGGGGAAAGCAAAGTGATAAATATCAACGGAAGTCATTGAAAGCTAGGGCTCTCATTAGTGCCGCAGGATACATTATAAGCCTCCCCTTATTAGTTGCAATGGTCTTAGTTCCTATTCAATTTGCCGAGGTCCCCAATACTGATAATTTACTCACGATAATCGGCTATATCTTTACGAATTTCTTTACCAATCCACTTTTTCTTTTGGTATTTTTATTAGCTTTATCTGCAGCGTTCTTTGTATCAGCGGAAATAGGAAATTTCCATGCCCTTATAGGCGATGTGAATTTACCAGAACATCGAGGGACCATGTTTGGGTTCTCTCATTTCATTTCCGGTATTGGTAGATCCACAGGGCTTGTTCTTTTACCAGGAATGCAATTATTACTCTACTCATTTCTTATAGGAATAACTTTAGAAATGTCTTGGATATTGGCGTTTATTATTATACTTCTCTTTTTGATCCCTACAGGGATCTGTTATATTTTAGCGGCTCGAACTACCCCAAACGATATCATGAAAGTGAAAGAAATCCTTTCAATCCGTGCAAAGAAGGCTCAATAAATTTTAGTGAGGATGGATAGCATGAGAAAAAATAGAGCTAATCTTTCCAATTACTAGGAGAGAAAAAAGATTGCGGAATTAATTTATTGGAAATCTTTTAGGTGTTTACTTTGGTTTTTTTTACGGTTATATTTACGGGAATACCTTGTCGGACAGATTCGGTTATTGTACAGTAATTATGAAAGATTTCAATACATTTCTCCAGACGTGGAATGCCTTTTTCGATTTCAATTTCGGGAATTAACTCAATATCCATTTGAGTAACCCGCAAGTAACCTTTTTCATTTCGCTTTATTGTTAATTCGCCTTCAGCTTTCATTCCTTTGAGTGGTATGCGCGATTTTTGAAGGCAAAATGCAAAACTCGAATTCAAACAAGCCATGATGGCTGAAAGAAGGAGTTTTGAAGGATCAGGACCAACTGCCTCAGGTGATTGACTGTCATGGGTTTCATCTATAAGGAGTTCTGGCAGTGATGGGTTTTCAAAATTCAATTTAAAAGTCAAATTTTCAAGCCATTCAACACTGACTTTGGTTTTAATAATCTCCTCAGATTTTGCCATAATTTCAATTCCTTATAAATCCACTGGAGTAAAATTTAATTAAGACTTTTCTTTTATCTTTAAAAAATTTACATCCAGAATTGCTATTATTTTTTTAACCATAAACAGGCGTATAAAATGAGTTCAAAGAAAAAAGCAGCGAGTTCAAAGAAAAAGAAGGCAGTTCAATATGATCCGAAGAAGATTGAGGAAAAAGTAGCGGTTCCATACGATCCGAAGACGATTGAGAATAAATGGCAAAATAAATGGGCTGATGCTAAGATCTTTGAGGTTCGGATTGACTCAAAAAAAGAGAAATATTATTGTCTCGAAATGTATCCTTACCCCAGTGCGACCCTCCATATGGGGCATCTGCGAAACTATTCAATTGGAGATTGTTTTGCACGTTTTAAACGGATGCGGGGATTTAATGTCTTATATCCCATGGGATATGATAGCTTTGGACTTCCCGCAGAGAATGCTGCCATAGCTCATCAGATTGACCCAGAGAGATGGACTAACACGAATATTGCCCAAATAAAAAGCCAACAGAAACGGATCGGATTTAGTTATGATTGGACTCGCGAGATCTATAGTCATGATGAGAATTATTACAAATGGAACCAGTGGATTTTCTTAAAAATTTTTGAGAAAGGATTAGCCTATCGGGAAAATTCGTATGTGAACTGGTGTAGTTCCTGTAAAACGGTTTTGGCCAATGAACAGGTGGTAAATGGCAAGTGTTGGCGCTGTTCAACCACGGTGACACAAAAATTCCTAGAACAGTGGTTTTTTAAAATACGGGATTATGCCGAAGAACTCCTCAATAAGTTGGATGAAATCGATTGGCCCGACCGCGTTAAGGTGATGCAGAAAAATTGGATTGGACGAAGTGAGGGCACGGAAATTGAGTTTGAAATAGTCGAAACGAAAGAGAAAATTCGCATCTTCACTACCCGTGCCGATACCTTATATGGGTGTACATTCATGGTTTTTGCCCCAGAACATCCCCTCGTTGAAAAATGGGTGAAAGGCACTAAATATGAGACCCCGTTTAAAAAATTCTATGAGGAAGTTTTAAAAGAGGAAAAATTTCAACGCACCTCCACCACGGTTGAAAAGAAAGGCATGTTTATCGGAAAATATGCAATTAACCCCATTAATGATGACAAAATTCCAGTGTATGTAGGGAACTTTGTGGTATATGAGTATGGAGCAGGAGCTGTAATGGCAGTTCCGGCTCATGATCAACGTGACTTTGAATTCGCAAAGACTTTTGATATTCCCATTACAGTAGTCATCCAACCGTTTGATTATGAACTCAATGCAGAAAAGATGGCCCGAGCCTATGAAGAGGATGGCCAATTAGTCAATTCGGGAGAATTCAATGGGTTGGAGAATCGGACAGCAATTAAAGAAATTTTATTTTTGGGATAATTTCCTTTCGAAAAAACATCCAATTTTAATTAAATTTGAAAGAAAGAAATTTTTCCCTGAGTATTTATTGGAAATTATTATCGAATTAAAGAAAACTAAATCAAAAATAAGCTTACTTGAGGTCGGATCTGGCCCACTTTCCAATTTGGTATGGGGTGTGGATCAAAATTTATTCCAGATAATTGCTATTGATCCCCTTGCTGATATATATGATAAATTGATGAAGAAATATGCTCTTAATTATCCAATTAAGCCAATTAAAGGAAACGGTGAGAAATTATTAAAATTATTTAAGACTAAAAAATTTGACATAGTCTATTCTAGAAATGCATTGGATCATACAATATCTCCAAATCTGTGTATATACAATATGTATTCCGTATTAAAAAAAGAAGGGATTTTGTATTTGGTAGGGAAATTGAAGGAAGGAACTCACGAAAATTGGCAAGGACTTCATCTACATGATATATTTCCTGAAAATGGGCAATTGATTCATTATAATAAAATTGGGCAGAGGACAAATTTAACGAAAAATTTTAAGATGAAATGTATATATCAACTAAAAGAAGGAAATAAGCTCGGAGATTGGTACACAATCGTTCATAAAAAAATATAAACTGATTTATTAGCGATACATAAAATCGAGATTTCAATCAATTAGTTTTTTCCTTTCGTATCTTATCTATCTCTCGATATGCCCTATCTCTTTCATTTATTAAATGGATTTTTTCCTGTTGTAATTGTTTTATTTCCATTTCGAGTTGATCTTTTTCAATAAAAATGCGACCTAATAATGGAATTTTTCTTATCCCATATTTTATTTTTTTGATGTTTCCTAAAAAATTAATTAATCTTGAAACTCTAAATTTATCTACTGATGACCTTTTTCTATTCTCTACGAAAGCTCTTATTCTTTTTAATTGCTCCAGTTTAATAATTATTCTTTTATCCTTGTCAAATGCCCCTGCTTCTCCAGTTTGTATAGCATGATGGAGCACTATTCCAACAGGAGGAAATTTTTCGAATTTGGGAGTCCAAATAACATTAGGGAAAGTTCCCCATTTAAGATTGTATCTATTTGTCTCCATAGCATCAATTATCCAGCCTTGATCCCCTCCAAAATTGTTCCAATCGGAATCACACATATCTGAAAACATTTTATATGTTTTTTCATTACATATAATACCCATAAATCCTATATTAAGAGGTGTGCCCATTTGAAAAACAATATCTTTATTTTTTAAAGAGGATCTTACGATTGGTTCTGTTTTATCAAAAAATTGAATATCTAAATCAGCTGATATAATAATATCTCCCTGATTTTCTTTAATTGCATCTCTTAATATTTCAAATCTTCTTAAACAAAAAGCGTTAAAATTTTTGCTTCTAAAGTCCCCGTGTCCCATCTGTATTTCATCGATAAATAGCTCGAAGTCATCTTTTATTGTCTTTAAAAACCAATCTTTAAAAACCTGGTTCTCTTGATTGGCAATACTTTCTTTTAAGGTTATAGCATATATTTTAATTTTTTTAGATTTATTCAATTCGTAATTCCACCTTTTTTGTGATGAGAATTAAGTATTTCTCTTTATCAAGATAATTTCAGAGCTATTGACGTTAATAAGCTCATTTATTTTTGCCGTCACTTCTGGAATAAGGGTTTTGATCTCTAATAGTAGTTTTTCTCTCTAATAACGCGCTCTAATTTCTTTTATTTTTCTATGTCTTTCTGTGCTACTTAAGTCTAAATAATTCTCTATGATTAGATGCATATCATGAGCCACGGCAATGGCTTTATCCATATCTAAGTATTTATATAACCCTAATCTTCCAATTGGGCAAATATTTTTGTTTTCACAGATTTCTTTTAAGTATTTATCAAATATCTCATTGTTTTTTCTCGTATTTATTGGATACATTGGTATGTTGTTGTCATCTGCTGCAATAGGCTCTTGATATTGTATCCAATTGTGTTCTGAGTTCTGTTTATGCAATATCTTAAAATTGCATTTTCTAACAAATTTAGGATCTTGGGGCAGATTTATAGTCCCATAGTTCTCATTTTCCCAATATTCATCTGCTTCATAATGAAATCTCAAACTTCTATAGGGAAGTTTTCCGTATTTATAATCAAGCAATTTATCTATTGGTGCAGATGAAACTATTACGTCATAATTTGCCACATTAAATTTATCGGTATTAAAGACTATAGGGATGCCCTCTATCATTTTCTCTAATAAATAGGAATATCCCTTTA
>CAYGYC010000005.1:0-32340 GCA_964353755.1 uncultured archaeon
AACCTCGAACGGAATTGCCATATAAGGCACTTTTTCAGGAGGATCAAACATCCCTAGTTGGAATCGAGCTTTCATCAAGCGGATCACCGCCCGGTCAATTTCCTGCTCCGTAATATAGTTTTGTTTAACCGCGGAGGCGAGAAATTGATAGGCGTTCAGAACCATCCCACATTCTAAATCGCACCCATTTTTCACCGCCCACGCGGCAGATTCCGCTAAGGATTTGAAATATCTGTGGCGCAGGCGGTTCCATATAATGGCTCCACAATCAGAAACTACATACCCATCGAATTTCCACTCATCACGTAACAAATCCGTAAGGAGAAATTTATTCGCGCAGCATGGAACTCCATTTAGGCGGTTATATGCACCCATTACAGAGGCTGCTTTTGCTACTTTCACACATTCCTTAAAGGCATAGAGATACGTCTCCCTGAGATCTTTTATACTCACTTTCGAATCAAATGAGAACCGTCCTTTTTCAGGTCCATTATAAACCGCAAAATGCTTTGGAGTTGATATTACTTTTAAATATCTGGGGTCGTCCCCCTGTAATCCTTTAACAAAGGATATTCCTATTTGTGCTGTTAAATAGGGATCTTCTCCGTAAGTCTCTTGACCTCGTCCCCAGCGAGGGTCCCGAAAAATGTTAATGTTTGGACTCCAAAAGGTGAGGCTATTAGGGGCTTTCAGCAGAAGGCTCAATAAAGGGAGCATGGATCGGTTGTAGGTACCTCGCCGCAATCCTTCGTGGTATTTTGCCCGAGCCTCGTCCGAAATAATTTTTCCGACTTGCAATATGAGTTCTTTATCAAACGTAGCCGCCATACCTATTGCCTGTGGAAAAACGGTAGCAATACCGGCATTTGCCACGCCATGAAGACATTCATTCCACCAATTATAGGCGGGTATTCCCAAGCGTGGCACGGCCTTCGCTTTGTCCACCATTTGGACTATTTTTTCTTTCAAGGTCATCCGGGACACTAAATCGCGTGCCCGCTCTTCGAACGATCTATCCAGATTTTTATACAGAGGTATCTCTTCGGTCATAATTTACACCTAATTCAGTGTTTATTTTACTAGACATATAAATAAATACGCATTTTATTACTAAATAAAATAATGGCGCCAGAGTTAGATATTCTGCTTGGAATTTTTTTGGCGATAGTCGCTTATGCTTGTTTATATCTGGGCAAAGGAATTCAGAAGTATGCGCTGGTAGGATATACCAAAAAGGGCGCAATACGAAAAGAGAAAACTAAGAATACGGGAATTTGGATAGGCGGATTGATCTTAACCACATCATTCATGTTTATCCATTTATTTGCTCTGAAATTTGCGCCAATTTCCGTAATCGCTCCCTTCGAGGGATTGGGTCTTATTATTTTATGCTTTTTTTCATATTTTGTGTTGAAAGAACCAATCGATCTGAAGAAAGGGACAGGCATTCTGTTAATTGTGATGGGATTAATTATGACCGCGATTTTTATGCCCTCTCCTGAAACTATTCCACTCGCATTTGATTGGGTCTTATTCCTTATTCTCCTATGCACTATTATGGGATGTTTTACATTGCTGGGACTGTATTCCAAAACGCATCATTATACAGCCGCAGGAGTAATCTTTGGGGCCTTTGGGGGGGCGTTCATGTGTTTTCAAACGCTGACCAAACGAATTACCTGGATTCCGAATTACGGCTATTTTGTGGCCTTCATGTTTGGATTCGCTATCGCCACACTTATTATGACCAATTTTGGCTTCTTAAAGGCTAAAGCGGTGGTTGTTGTTCCCAGTTTTACCGCAATGAGTATTTCCCTCCCGACGGTCTTGGCTATTTTCATTTTCGATGAACCCGTCATTCTTCTCCAATGGGTCGGCATTGCCATCATTATCCTCGGCGTCATCTTTCTCACCGCCTTTTCTAGTGAGATAATAATATAAAGGAAAAATAATAAATAAATTAAATAAGGAAAATAAATCCTAAAAAGTATTAAGGTATTAGTATTTAGCTGCCTTTGAAGGAAGGATATGGGATGAAAGGGAAAAAATTTGTTTATTTTGGTCTTATTATTCTCTTACTTTTTCCATTCTTTATTTCTTCGACCCATGCAAATTCGACTACTTATATCAAATTATGGGATTATACCCCCTTAGATGCATTTAGCACCATAGCACTCTCGACAGATGGGCAATATCTTGTTGCTGGCTGTGACAATAAAAATATCTACCTATTTTCTAAAGATATCTCCACCCCGCTCTGGAATTATACAGCTAGTGGGAGTGGCTTTTCGGTGGATATTTCGGCAGATGGCAGCTATGTGGTAGCAGGTTGTTCTGATAAAAATTTGTATTTCTTCAATAAGACCAGTCCCACGCCATTATGGAATTATACGAGAAATTGGTTTCGCTCCGTCTCAATTTCGGCAGATGGCACTTATATTGCGGCAGGATGCGATGATAAGAATGTTTATCTGTTCAATAAAAGTAGTTCAACTCCACAATGGAATTACTCAACGCCTAGCTTTGTCGATTCTGTGGCAATTTCAGAGGATGGGCAGTTTATAATAGCCAAAATTGGAGGAGGCGATTTGTATTTCTTTCATAAAAATAACTCGGAACCCCTTTGGAGCAATCTAACGTTGCTTAGCCGGTCGGTAGCGATTTCTGCAACGGGAGAATATATTGCAGTAGGTGCCTACGAAAATATTTATCTTTTTCATAAAAATTCGTCAGTTCCGCTTTGGAACTATTCTACAGATGAAGATACTCTGTCCATAGCAATATCCGCGAATGGGCAGTACGTTATTGCGTCAAGTCTATATAAGACACTCTATTGTTTCCGAACCAATGATTCGACACCTTTATGGATCTACAGTAGTGACGGCATGGCTCACTCGGTGGGCATTTCTGATGATGGCCAGAAAATTGTTGCGGGTAATGATTATCAAATGCGTGTTTATTTATTTGATCCCACAAGTCCAACCCCACTCTGGAGTGGGTTTGCTGGAAATTGGGTCGGGCCTGCCGCGATTTCTGGCGATGGGCGGTATATCGCGGCTGGAACAGGTTTAAGTGTCTGTTTGTTCGGAATTTCTACGGAAGAGCAGCCAACCCCTATTGTAGGGTTTGAATCATATCTTTTGGTTTTAGGCTTATTGACTATAGTATTTTTTAGGTTTGTTAAAAAGGAATACAAAATTAAAATATTTGAGTGATTCAAAAAAAAGGGAGAAGCAGATTTAGGAAAGATTGATTATAATCATTGCGGCAATAATGAGCACGGCGCCGATAAGGGAGAAAATAGTGAAGATCTCATGGCGAAAAATAATTCCGAGAAAGACGCCGACCACTGTTTCTAAAAGGAGGATAAAGGTGGCATTGACAGCAGGCACGGATTTTACTCAAATAATGATTGAGTGATACAACGTAGATTGCTTAAATTTTGGATGAAAATTCGCTATGATTTCCGGGATTGGATTTCAAATTTAGAATCTGCCTAATAGAAAAAATTTTTTAATTCCGTTTATAAAAAGTCAAATAATAAAAAAAAATGTAAAAGTTGGTATATATATGGGTCGTGTAGGACAAGGAAACAGACTTGATCCAGCAGCTGTTCAAAAAATAAATGTACTTGTAAATGCGTTTATTGATAAAAATGTTACAGGAAAAACAGATGCGAAGTTTGACGAAGTTAAGCTCACAAAACAAGCCAAAGCGGAAGTTAGTAAGCAAGTCGCACCGTATCTGAAAGAAGGCGTAGAAGCTTCTGTGAAAAACCTGGTAGAGAAAACAATAGATAAAACCATAGCAGATTCTTTGAAAGCAGCGAAATTACGCTTAAAAACTAAATAATCAAAACCCTTTCTTTTTTCTTTTTATATAAGATACTATTTTTTATACAGGGCAAAAATGGAGTGATTTTAATCATTTTAAGTTAAGTTCATATAATTCCTAATAATTGGAATTAACGCATCAGATGTTTCAGGCGTATAATCCGGCGAATGACTGAGAATCATATATGAAAAAGGTTTATTATTTTTATATTCTAAATAAGGGATCATTTTAAACGGGATCGGGGGTTCAACCGCGAGTGGCTTTAATTTGCCTGTTGCTCCTAATCGATAGATATCCGATTTCAAATATTTCTTCAATTGAAGAGAAGCGCTCATAATATCGAAGTCCTTGAAATGTAGATCAAGTAAGTCGCCATCACTTTTCCATTGTGGATGTAAAACGAAAGTGATTTTACTAATCCATCGGCAGGCCACCGCGAAAGCAATATAATTGCCCTCACTAAGAGCAAAAACATCATCAACTTTTGGATAAATCCTTTCTTCGAGAGGCAAATGTAATAATTCACCCATTAGATAAATAAATCCCCAATCACAAATGCCGAGGTCAGAATGAGCGTCAATATGGACTACTTCAAAGGGAATAGCCAGTTTTTTTGCTAAGATTAAGGCTCTCCAATAAAAAAAAGATTCGTGATGTCTTTCCACGATACTTCCATGGATAGGCTTAGTCCTCGACAAACCACAACGATTTTCAAGAAACTCTATTACTAGGTCCTCATTCCAAGGATGATACGCGCTCTTATCTAATCGTTTTCCATCATCCTTTGAATCTGAAAGCACATCAAGAAAAAAATCAAGGTCTAAATCCAAAATATACATAATAAATCCCTGTTAAATATTAATACTAATAAATTTTAGGAATAAAGAAAATAATGGATCCGATTCGCTTTATCAAAGTCCCCTTTGAAAACCAGCAATTAATCGATCAGGTGCGAAGGATTTATGAAACTTCCTTCAGAGACGATATACGAGTTCCGTGGGAATATCTATTATGCGAATTTGAACTGGCACGAATCCGGGAAAAATTGAAAAAGAGAAATAACGAAAAGTACCATTTAATTGGGGCATTATCTGAGGGCAGATTAGTTGCATTTTTTATTTCAAAATATCTTCGAGATTTCACCTATGCGACTTATATGGCGATTGAGGAATCTTATAGAAATAGAGCGATCGGAACCAGTATGGGCTGGAAACTTATTGAAATGGCAAAGAAGGACGCGGAAGAATTCCAAATTAAGGATTCGGTACTATTATTTGAGGTGGAAAAACCTGAGAATGCACCTAATAACGAAATAAAAATCGAATTGGAGAAACGAATTCAATTTTATCAAAAAAAGTTCAATGCTCTTTATTTAGACCTTCAGTACATTCAACCCCTTGCTACAGAGGATGGTATTGAGATGTATTTGGTGGTTATCTCCTTATCCAAGAAAAATTTCATTGAATCGGACCGCCTTCTTCGCTCTATTCGGCTAATTTATCAGTTAGAATATCATGTGAGTCCTCACCACAATGCTTCAAAATACGAAAGAAATTTTAAAATAATTATCAATTCTATCAAAAATCGAAAAAAAATCTTTGGAATCGCCAATCTCTAGTTGTAGATGATCCCTTAACGGAAAATGATGTGTAATCTAGGAAAGATATTTAATTGAATTATTTTGAATTCTTAATAAACCAATCTCTAATCGTCTCATAACTGTGGCTGCCTTGCGCCACCGCCATCGTCATCGACCAAATTTCCCCGCTTGGCGGCATGAACTCAGATCCATTTTTTTCAAGAAAAATATAGGCAGTTAGAATCCCGATTCTTTTATTTCCATCCGAAAAATAATGATTCTCTACGATCTCTTTAAATAGAATGGCCACTTGATCCCATATGGTCGGACTGCCTTGTGAAGGGGTCCCCCATTTCACTTTATCAAGCGTGGAATTTAACCCCTCTCGATTCATTAACTGAGCATTTCGGATATTGTCTTCAAAGAGAGCGTTAATATATTCAATTGTTGGAATCCAGACCATCAACTTTCACCAAGCTTGCGCCATTCATCTCCGTATTTCTCCATAAACTTTTTTATAATGGCCCTATCTTGCTCTACCTCTTTTTTGGCTAAAATATCTCTTCCTTCTAAATGATCAAGATAATAGTATTGAATCAGAACCCGTATTACTTCCGCATCATTTTGAATTCCTAACGTTTCCTTAATAATTTCAAAACGCTTGGCCATATTTTCTTTCAATTCCGTATGTATAATCTTTGATTTTGCCATTTTCAATCCCTTTATTAATGAAATAATTTATTGCAATTTACTTTAAATTATTGTAAAAAATAAATTTTTCCTTTTTTTATTCAACAGAACATTCGATAAGCGATAATAATTGGCTAAAAAGAGAGGATAAGGTTTAGGAAAGGTTGATTATAATCATCGCGGCAATGATGAGGACTGCGCCGATAATGGAGAAAAGAGTGAAGAGTTCATGGCGAAAGACAATTCCGAGAAAGACGCCTACCACCGTTTCTAAAAGGAGGATAAAGGTAGCATTGACAGCTGGCATGGATTTCAACCCGATACAGTAGAAAGTGTAGGCGACCGTCGTACAAATAATCCCTAAATACACTAACTCTGCCCATATCCCACTGGATATAGCAGGGATAGAAAAAAGGGAGTTGAAATAGAGGGGGATCAAGGGAATTAGAAAGAGGAAGGACAGAATTGTGGTAGTAAGAGAGAGATTTAATGGTTTGAAGGGGGTATTGGACGAACTTAACACTTTTCGCGTTAAAACGATATAGAATCCCCAAAAAATCCCGCTGCACATACTGAAAATTCCCCCAATGAGTTCACCTTCGAGTAACGAGGAAAAAAAGCCACCGGAGGTAATCAGAATTAACCCAATAATGCCGCTAGCGATTCCACTGAGTTTCCGGTTATTCAACGATTCTTGTAAGACAAAATAAGAGACGATAGGCACGACTATTACATTCGTATTAACTAGAAGGGCCAGTTTCGCGGACCCGGTCGTTAGAGCGCCTAGAAATTGACACAAATAGCCCGCTATATTTAGGAGAGCTAATAGATATACATTAAGCCGTTTGAAGTAAAATAATTCCGATCGAACAATTCTAAAATTTAGAATGAAAAACAACACCAGCGACGAAATTAGCGCGAAAAAAAGACGAATGAAGAGAGTCAGGAAATAGCTGGCGTCGCCCACCAAACCTTCAAGACTTTCAACCGTATTTTTGATAAAGAGGAATGAAGTACCCCAGAAAATGGCAGCTGCAATTAGGGCGAGATATGCATTGCGTAATTTAGCCGGTGGCATTGTAATCTATAGATTATAAAGGGGCTTATTTAGTTTCTTTATACTGCACGCGTCCGAGAAAGAGGTAGCTAACCAAGAGGGCGCATGCCATGAAGAGAAAAATAAGCGCATAGGCAAAATCTTGGCCGACCCAGAACCCGAGGACATCATAGGTGAAGATATCAAGGAGCGGACCAGCAATTGCAGAGGCTATAGGAATGGGAATGACAACGATAAAGAAAAATACACTGGTGTATGTGGCTTCTTTCCCTTTTGGAGCGATATCCATGAGAATGGCATTCTGATAACTTAAAATCGCGCCAAGAACGAACAGAACCACAACCACTAAAATCATGAGTTGGACAATTAGGAAGAATGGATTTCCCTGCACCGCGAGAAAAATCAGAAGGGGAAAGGAAATGGAGCCAATTAAAGTCCCGCGCCGGTACATCGTGCGCTTACCATACTTTTTCGCCGCCCAATTAAAAAAAAGGAATAACACTATAATTATTGGCAGAAGTAATAGAAGAATCATCATGAAACTGATTTGAATTGCTGGCGTTCGGAGCTCAGTTTTCCACTCGATAAAGGGCTTTATAACGAACATAATCATGCAATAACATAGGGAGGCAAAAAAAGCCGAAACGGCGTACTGTTTGAAAGTCTTATCTTTTAGGGTATCACTCAAAGCACGCAGGATACTCGGTTGTTCGGGCTTTAAAGTCTTTATTTCTTCCAAATTCTCCTTTGGCCCGAAGAAAAATACGAAGAGGATGGCGGCAATATAGACCAGTCCAGCCGGCAAAGTGATGAAAAAATAATTGTATGTCGCAGGGTCGACAATTTCGGGGGGGATAGGGATGATCAACGCGATGGCGATCCCAATTAAGGCGAAGAGATTAAAAGTAATCGTGGATTTGACGCGGTCTTCAGGTTTTGTCAAATCCATATATAGGGACCAATAACTCGTGTAGCTTAACCTGTAAGTTATCGTGTAAATTGAAGCGAGACAAGATAGAATGATAAATAAGGACGTGAGGGATAATGGAAGAAAATTCAATCCTAGCAGCATAAAAATTACCGCGCCCGGGATCGAAAATAATAGATAGGGGCGGCGTTTCCCCCAGCGGGTAACGGTTCTATCTGAGAGCCAACCAGCAAAAAGATACGTTAAGGCGCCTAAACCGAACGCGATGGTAATAACTAAATAGGCTAGCGTGTTGGGGAAGGGATCACCGGCAAAGGCTGTTTTCATAAAATAATTTTGTAGGTTCATCGTCAGAATAGTGTAGGTCAGGACCAGGCCAATCTGGGCAATGGACAAGCGAATGAGTTCGGATTTATTCATTTTACATCAACTCTTTACTCGATTTTAATTTAGGGAGTTTTTGCGTAGAACTCTCCTTCGAATATACGAGAGAGGCAATATACGTCCCGTTCAACGCCCCTAATCCCCCGAGAAGGGCGCCCATCACAATGGTAATGAGTATTAACAAATTGGGGGAGGCTACCAGCATCCCGAGGACGGAGGCAATCAAGGCGGTAAATTCAAACAGGGGACCAATAATCATGAAATAAATGAAGAAGCAGAACCAGACCAGCGCGATTCCTACGAAACTTATCAGAAAATTGTACAAAGCCGACTTTTTCACCAGGAAGCCCGCGAATCCGCCAGCTAATAGCATCAAATACCACCAGCCAGCGAGTTCAAACAAAAATCCAAAAAGTATAACACAGAGAAAACCGATCAAATAGTTATGCTCGTCTTTTAAGAACGCCAGAACCTTTTCTTCTACTATTTTTAGCCCTGCTTTCCAGTTCATGGCTTAAACACCACCGTTGCTTCAATATAGTCTGTTGGGTAGTCGGCAATATGGATAGGGAATAAAATGGGGTGATACTGGTAATTTTTCCAGAGTTCAAAACTATCCCGATAGTGTGGGGATAAGGGGTTTCCGGATTGCCCGCCCGGATAACTGAGATAGCCGACATAGGTATCATTTATCGCAAGACGACTGAAATCAATGACCATACGCATGCTGGGTCCCGCAGAGACATTATAGCCTGAAGCGACATTAATGGTCCATTGATTACCATCGGCAGGATATCGTGGAATATTGAATTGCGGAATCACGCCCATCAAATATTGGATGTCCATTTGGTGGATATTCCCCCATTCCCAATTGTTTATATTTTCGCCCAGTTTAGTTCGTAGTACTTGGATGGTCCGATTCAATGCACGTAGCATAATATGAGAAGAGTTTTCTGTTTGAATCGTGAATTGGTCATCGAACCAATGTGATTGCGGATTGTACCGGGTTAAATTCTCTAATAGGGGCACAAGTGGATACATCGTTCCCGCTAAATTCGCAGTTGCGTAATCATCATACAGGGTTTCATTCATGTAAAGTCCAATAAATTTATCCCAAATGGTAGGGGCGATTTTCGTGCGGTCGGCATAAGTTCCTGAAGTATTCCAAGCCGTCAGAATATCCACCACTTGATCCAACCAGGGATCCGCAATAGTGGAGCCATAATACGTTTTTATTGTGTCGAGCAGAATCGGGATGAATACACTCGCCGCCACATCAAAAGTATCGGCTTGAAGTCGTTGCATGTCCTCAACCGTGATACTATGGGGTGCGGCATTCTGAAGATAGCGATTGATCGCCCGCCCGCGGTATCCCTCATCATAGGTATAAGCCAAATAATATTTGGTATACTCGCTGGCATTCACAGTGCGCTGATTCGCCGATGCAAGATAGCATTGAGTGGGATTAATCTTTTGCGGAATCCATTCAAAGGGAATATATCCAGTCCATTCATCCTCGCCATTCGAGCCGTTTAATATGAATATTCCCTTGAACATCCCATCCGCATCCCTTAGACTCCCAGTCGCATTACGAACCGGATAGCGGGCGGTCGGAAACATCCCAATATCTCCGAAGATGCTTCCGAATACAAAATTCTGCCCGGGTACGGTGTGCTGCCGCAGCGCATTCTGAAATTCGGTAATGTTCCGCGCATGGGCCATCTTATAAAATGCGAAAAGGATCCCGGGATCTGGATCAAAACCGGTCCATTTTACAGAGATGGCATGATTATCATGAATGGTATAAATGGGGCAGGTAAAATTGTCACCTACATAATTATGGCGGGTAAATTTCACCGGCAATATTAAATCAGCTGCACCTTTTATCTTAATCACTTCTGTTATTTGCTCAATTTTGCGCCATTGCGTTTTATTGAACAGATATTGCGTTTCATCCCCATTAAGCGTCTCCGCATAAAAGTCAACACAATCGATTGCTGTCACTGTCGCAGACCACCCAATATTATTGTTCGCACCGATTTCACAAATGGGCGTGCCAGGGAAAGCCACTCCGTATAAAGATTCGCCAGTAACAGTATTGACATAATGGAATTCCCACCAGATTGAAGGAAGCATCAACATGAGATGCGGATCTCCGCATAGAATAGGATAGCCAGTTGTTGTAAGTGAACCATTGACTACCCAATTATTACTACACCCAAATTCCTCTGCCCATGACTTTAAATAGCTCATAGTTTCGAGAGTTACTTTCGCCAAAGAGGCTTCCAATGATAAATCATCCAAATCAGATTCCACTGAACCTTTTACGAAAGGTATTCCAGTATCGGAGGGTGTCTTAAAATCGGGTATAACGGGAGTTTCGAAGGGGAATGGCTCAACGGGCATCATTTCATTGAGCACATCTTTCCCAAGAGCATCTGCAATTATGGTGGTGGTCAGATCATAGGACATGAATGACAGCATGTACGACATGTATTTCGCAAAAGCACAGATGTCCTGAGGAGTAAATACCTCGGGTTTGATTCCTAAGTAGAGATATTCCATGGGTAAATTATTAGGAGAAATATCACGTATATATCGATTCAAACCATCACAGAACCGCTCCATTAAATAAGCTATATTATCCGCTTCAGGGTCCGAGGATGCTTGTAAAGTAGCCCACATCGCGGCTCCTACCCGTTCAAATCCCATTAGGCGTGACTCTATGTCATAGCCGAGAAGATTAGGTCCTATCAACTCGGATATGCGACCTGTTACCAATCGCTTCTCTATCTCTATGGAGAACAGGCGGTCCTGCGCCTGGAGATAGCCAATAGCATAGGCAAAATCCGCTTCGGTAGCCGCATAAATGTGTGGAATGCCCATATTATCTCTATAGACCATGACCTGACTGTTTAAAGAAGGATCCTTCACTTCCATATATTCCGGGTAATAGGCTTGATTGGAGGAATTCCAAATCCCGCCAATCGGAGAAATTAAATAGCCTAATTGCGTGATGAGTAAGGTGAGTAAGAGAAAAATCGTTAAACTGGCAACAATGCCTTCTTTAATTTTTACATTCACTGAATTCAGCTCCACTTCAATTTGAATGAAGTGTAACAGTTCTTTATAACGTATTTGAATTTTCTGATAATCCCGAAAAAATGATTATCTTTTTTATGTGGGAAATAACACCTTATTTAATGTTAGTCCCGTATGTTTGCCCCCGCGAAATGAAGCAGGTATACATCGAGGTGGATGAGAATCTGCAGCAGAAGATACGTCAGCAATATATTCAAACACCGGGACTTGCGTTCTATCTTGGTATCATCCATGGGACACCAACGAATTTACATTTGGATATGATCACCATTGATGCACGGTTTGTTATTCGAAGAGGGTATTCTTTGGATTTTTTGATTGTTTCATTGTCAGAATGGTATATGTTAGGACCAAGCCAATCTGACCAATGGACAAGCGAATCAGTTCAAATTTATTCATTTTACATCAGCTCTTTACTCGATTTGATTTTAGGGAGTTGTTGCGCAGGATTTTCCTTCGAATATATAAGAGTTGCAATGTACGTTCCATTCAATGCGCCTAATCCCCCGAGAAGGGCACCCATGATAATAGTAATGAGGATTAATAAATTGGGGGTGTTTTCAAGCATCCCGAGGACGGAGGCGATCAAGGCGGTAAAGTCAAAAATGGGCCCGATAATCATGAAATAAATGAAGAAGCAGAACCAGACTAGGGCTATTCCTGCGAAGCCTATGAGAAAATTGAATAAAGCCGACTTTTTCACTAGAAAGCCTGCGAATCCTCCGGCTAAGAGCATCAAGTACCACCAGCCAGCGAGTTCAAACAAAAATCCCAAGAGAATAGTAAAAAGAAAACCGATCAAGTAACTATGTTCGTCCTTTAAGAACGCCAGAATCTTTTCTCCTACTTTTTTCAGCTCTGCTTTCCAGTTCATGGCTTAAACACCACCGTTGCTTCAATATAGTCTGATGGGTAATCAGCGAGATAGAGAGGGAATAAAATGGGGTGATACTGGTAATTCTTCCAGAGTTCAAAACTATCCCGATAATGCGGGGATAAAGGGTTTCCGGACTGCCCCCCTGGATAGCTGAGGTAGCCGACATAGGTATTATTTATCGCAAGACGGCTGAAATCAATGACCATCCGCATGGAAGGACCCTCACTCACATTATACCCTGGAGCAACATTGATCGTCCATTGATTACCATCACACGGATACTTTGGAATGTTGAATTGGGGAATCACGCCCATTAGGTATTCAATGTTCATCTGATGGACATTTCCCCAGAGCCAATCGTCGATATCCTCACCCAATTTGGGATTTGCCCGAAGAGCGGCAATCGTCCGATTCAAGGTCCGCAGCATGATAATCGAGGCGTTTTCAGTTTGCGCCGTATAGATATCATCAAACCAGTGTGAGGTTGGATTATAGCGCGTTAAATTCTCTAAGGTTGGGACTTGCGGATACATCACGCCAGTTAATCCCGCTTGGTTATATTCATCATAAAGGGTTTCGTTCATGTAGAGGTCAATGAACTTATCCCAAATGGTGGGACCGATTTTGGTGCAATCTGCATAGGTACCCGCTTCATTCCAAGCCTGTAACATTTCGACGGTCTGATTTAGCCATGGATCCGCAATAGTGGGACCATAATACGTTTCAATCGTACCAAGCAGAATTGGGATGATTACACTCGCCGCCACATCAAAAATGTCGGCTTGAAGGCGTTGCATGTCCTCAACCGTGATACTGTGGGGTGCGGCATTCTGGAGATACCGATTGATCGCCCGCCCGCGATACCCCTCATCATAGGTATATGCTAAATAATATTTGGTATACTCACTGGCATTCACGGTACGCTGATTCGCCGACGCAAGGTACATTTGGGCAGGATTAATTTTTTGTGGTATCCATTCAAAGGGAATGTATCCCGTCCATTCATCCTTGCCGTTTGATCCGTTGAGGATATATATCCCTTTGAACATCCCATCCGCATCCCTTATACTCCCAGTCGCATTCCGCACCGGATACCGGGCAGTCGGAAACATCCCAATGTCTCCGAAAATGCTTCCGAATACGAAGTTCTGCCCGGGGACCGGGTAGTACCGGAGGGCATTTTGAAATTCGGTGATGTTCCGGGCATGCGTCATCTTGTATAAGGCAAATATGATGCCAGGATCCGGATTAAAGCCGGTCCATTTTACAGAGATGGCATGATTATCATAAGTGGTAAGGATAGGACAGGGGAAATTATCACCAACATAATTGTGCCGGGTAAAATTTATCGGCAGGATGTAATCCGAAGCGCCTTTGATCTTTATCACTTCGGTCACCTGCTCCAGCTTCCGCCATTGGGTGTTATTGAAAAGATATTGATCGCCGTTGATCGTTTCCGCATAAAAATCGACGCAATCGATGGCGGTGATCGTGGCGGACCATCCGATATTGTTATTCATCCCGATCTCACAGAGGGGCGTGCCAGGAAAGGCTACTCCGTATAGAGATTCACCGGTAATTGTATTGATATAATGGAACTCCCACCAGATTGAGGGGAGCATAAGTGGGAGATGCGGATCACCGCATAATATGGGATACCCAGTCGTCGTAAGGGAGCCATTCACAACCCAATTGTTGCTTGCCCCAAATTCCTGCGCCCAAGACTTTAAATACTTCATATTCTGAAGGGTTAATTTAGCAAGGGAGGCTTTTAAAGCGAGATCTTCCGTATTGGATTGCTCTGAACCTTTCACCAGAGGTGTGCCAGTATCAGCGGGAGTGTGAAAATCTGGTATTACAGGAGTTTCGAAATCGAATGGCTCGACAGGGATCAGTTCATCGACGATTTCTTTCCCCAGCGCGTCTGCTATAATGGTGGTGGTCAAATCATAGTCCATAAATGAGAGCATATACGACATGTAGACGGCAAACGCGCAAATATCCTGAGGTATAAATAACTCTGGGTTAATGTTTAAGTAAAGATATTCCATGGGTAGATGATTAGGTGAAATATCTTTTATATAGCGATTAACTCCAGCACAAAACCGCTGTATTAAATATACTATATTCGCGGCTTCAGGGTCAGAGACAGCTTGGGCTTGTAAAGCCACCCATATCGCGGCTCCTACCCGTTCGAATCCGATAAGACGGGCTTCGATATCATAACCCAATAGCTCAGGGCCGATTAATTCTGCAATGCGACCCTTTATCAAGCGCTTCTCCATCTCGATGGAAAAGAGGCGATCCTGCGCCTGCAGATAGCCAATCGCAAAGGCAAAATCCGCCTCCGTCGCTGCGTAAATGTGAGGAATGCCCATATTGTCGCGGTATACGATGACTTGGCTATCGAGAGAGGGATCTTTCACTTCCGAATATTCAGGATAGTAGGCTTGATTAGAGGAATTCCAAATCCCGCCCACCGGTGAAATTAATTGCCCTAAACTTGTTATAATCAAGGTGAGGAGAAACATCACGGTCAGACCCGCAACTAATCCTGCTTTTATCTTTACCTTCATCGGACTCCAACCAAATTTTTCAATTCAAATAAATGACTAATGGAAATTAAAAACGAGTATATAATAATTCCTTTAATGGACTATAAAAAGGGAATTTGATGAGTTGAAAAAACAATGGCTAACCGAATTTTGACATAGGGAAAGCAAAGCTAAAAATTGAATATAATTGGGTTTTGAAATTATCAAATTGACTGACCAAGCCGTCCCACGTGGCAAGCTCTTGTTTGAAATGTTTGGTAAATAACGTTATGGCGAATTTGAGAGGGACGCGGAGGGTCTCATTGATCTGATCTGCAATGATTATCGCCGTCACCTTATTTTTAATATCATGCTCTAGTAAAAACCCTTTATCCCCATGGAGAAGCCGGGTTGGGGGTTTTTCACTGTTCAATATCTCTTGCAGAAACGAGATTATCCCTCCAAGTCCAACTGAGGCGAGATCAAGATCCTTACTCCTATCCTCACCAAAAACCAAATATGGAATTTTACTTACACTATTCAGAAGAATTATCGCTGATATTTTCGTGTTTGATAAAAAGAAACTATTCGGTTCCTTGATATAAATGCAAGCTAAGATGGTCGTGCCAATTAAGATACTAAAGTAATCCCAATTAGCAAGGAGAAGGAGCGAGGCGATGAGTGCTCCTATTACTGCGGCAAAAATTCCAATGACCGCGATGATCGGCATTTTCTTCGGGTGGCCCGATTTCTTTTCGAGGATAAATTGGAATAAGCGAAATACGAGAATTACAATCCCAAGCAAGACAAAAATAATAAAGAAGGTATCAAAAAAGACATCGGACCCTTGGTTTCATATATCGGTAAAAAAATAATCCCAGGTTGGTGCTACGATTGTAATGTAACCGAGGATATAAGAGGCAAAGGCAATATATACTGTTGTAATTGGTGAAAAGAAATGCCCTTTCATACCTTCAAATGATAGGATAAGTAAGGGAAATATTACTATTAAGATGATCATGGAAAAATTTAGAATAAAAAAGGCAATTTCAAAATCTGATAGCCAAAAAAGTGACATGTTCAATGAATATCCAACTATAATAAACAAGAAGGTTGTTGATAAAATTAAAATAGGGAGATAGCGTGTTCTATTATAGAGTTTGAGCAAGAAAAATGTAACAAGTGCGCTGATAATGATTTGAAACATTGTTATGATGAACAGAATTATATCCATATGCCTACATCACTTATTCCCATTGTAATGACTAGTTATAACGTATTTCCATTTTCTAATAAATTCTAAGAAAATGATTATCTTTTTTAAGTGGGAAATAACACCTTATTTAATGTTAGTCCCGTATGTTTGCCCCCGCGAAATGAAGCAGGTATACATCGAGGTGGATGAGAATCTGCAGCAGAAGATACGTCAGCAATATATTCAAACACCGGGACTTGCGTTCTATCTTGGTATCATCCATGGGACACCAACGAATTTACATTTGGATATGATCACCATTGATGCACGGTTTGTTATTCGAAGAGGGTATTCTTTAGATTTTTTGATATATGAGGAAGTCGAATATACTTGCCCGAAGGAAAAAGGGGAAGAACTAGTTTCGGAATTGATTTATAGTGATCAAACTAGAAAAATAGCAGGAGAGCGGTGTGCACAATCTCTGAGCACCACATGTATGCTGTATGTTTTACATGAGGATCATATCGATGAACTTCTTATCTCCGAATGTGTCGAATGCAAAATCAGATCTCTAAATATGGTCTTTGCCCAGGAATAGTTTTTTCTGAATAGGTCTCCAAGATGGAAAGGTTTTTTAAATTTTAGAGTATTTATTTTTTAATTATTATCTAAAATCCATAAACACGAATTTTTTTGAGAAAAATAGTTGATGAATAGAGGTTATAATGATGCCAGTCTTGTGTCAGAATGATGAGAAGCAAAAGGCATTATTTCTGCAAAAGCAACGTTGTGCAGGATGCCATATTTGCATTGAAGTGTGTCCAAAACAGGTATTAGAAAAGTCAGATGAATTGAATATGAAAGTGCAATATCCCCCTAAATTAAAAGAAGAGGCGGAATGCACATTTTGCCAATCCTGTGAACTTGTATGCCCGGATTTTGCGATTTATGTGTTGAAAGATTAGGGTTACAAGGAACTCGTCCAAATTCAAGGAAAGTGAGTGGATGCAGGAAGATATCTACGAATATGATACTCCCGCAAAATCCTATGTTTGGATGGGCAATGTTGCGATGGTCGAAGGGGCCCTCGCTGCCGGGTGCCGTTTTTTTGCAGGCTATCCTATTACACCGCAGAATGAAGTCCCGGAACGCATGAGTGAGCGCCTTCCACAGATAGGTGGGCGATTTATTCAAATGGAAGATGAAATTGCTTCCATCACTGCCGTGATTGGCGCTTCAATGGCGGGGCTAAAAGCCATGACTTCAACTTCCGGTCCTGGATTTTCCCTAATGCAAGAATCACTATCATGGGCGGCTTCCATAGAAGTGCCGATAGTGGTCGGAGAAGTCATGCGAACAGGACCAGGCGCAGGAATTGTGAGCTTGCCTCATCACAGTGATATTATTCAAGCCGCATACGGCGGCAATGGCGAGTATCAAGTGATTGCCTATGCGCCTTCGTCAAGTCAAGAATTGTTTGATTTAACCATTGATGCCTTTAATGCCGCAGAACTATGGCGAACCCCGGTGGTGATTTTTTCGGATTCCTGGCTCGGCCATATTCATGAAGAAGTAAAAGTGCCCCCATTGGATGACCTGAAAAAACGGGTGCTTCCGCGTAAAATGGTCGATCTCGATGCGACCGGAAATCCCCTTCCTCGAAATCAGTATTATGTTTTCACACGATATGATAAGAAAACCTGTGAATTTAAAATGTCCATCCCTCCGAATATAGCCACCGACTATTTTCCGGCTCAGGGTTGGCTCCCTGCGGTAACCCATTCGGCGCAGGGACTTCCTAGTGAGTTTCAGGAAGCGGCTGAATACGAGGTTATGACGATTAATAATAAAATTTTAGCGAATGAAGAAAAAATCGTGAAAGTCCAAGAATATTTCACCGAGGACGCCGATATCGCCTTTGTTTGCTATGGATTACCCTTTCGGTCAGCCCTGCGAGCCGTGAAAGAAGCGCGGGCGGAAGGAATTAAAGCCGGATTACTGCGATTAGTAACGATTTGGCCTTTTGCACGGAAAGCCGTTCGGGAATTGAGCCAAAAAGTCAAAAAAATTATTGTCCCAGAGATAAATCTAGGACAGATTCTAATCTGGGTTGAGGCGGCAGTGGCCGATGGAACAAGGGTGGAAGGGATGCCTGCTATTTCGCGATTGCATGAGCCAAAAGAATTATTAGATAAAATACGAGAGGGGGTTAAATAATGTCATTGCCTCCATACATCCCAGATCGACCCTTACATCCGTATGAATTGATATCCTACACCGGACGCGCCTTTGGTCAGGCATTTGGCATTTTTTGCAGAGGGTGCGGCTATGGTGAAATTGCCCAGTTGCTTTGCCGCATATTTCAGGATGAGAAGCTCGATGAAAAACTCTACCCCTTCATAGTCGGGGTGGGTTGCTACTCAGGGCTTCCGATGATGCTTCCCGGGCGGATGTTTATGACCCCTCACGGGCGGACCTTGCCCGTAGCAACCGGGATAAAATTGGCGAATCCCAAGGTGACTCCAATCTGTGTAGCCGGCGATGGAGATAATTTAGCGATCGGCACGAATCATTTTATCCATACCTGCCGGCGAAATATTGGAATCATCCTATTGATGGTTCATAATGGCATCTATGGCATGACTGGTGGTCAAGTTGCGCCGACCACCCCACAGGGAATGCATGCCACGACCGCTCCCTATGGCTTCTTAGAAACAGAACTGGATGGAGTGAAATTAGCAGTCAATGCAGGTGCCACTTTTGTGGCGCGATGGACGACCGCACATCCACGCCAATTCATCAAATCGTTTAAGAAAGCACTTATCTGGAAAGGATTCGTCTTTATAGATATGATAAGCCAATGCCCCACTTATTTTGGAAGACAGAATGACATGCCTGAACCCCTAGATGTATTTAATTGGATTAAGGGGAACTCGATTCCCTTAGAAAAAGTGAAAGACTATTCCGAAGAAGAACTGCACGGGAAGTTTATCATAGGCGAATTTGTCGCATCTCCGCGAAAGGAATTGAGTGAAATATATATTGATTTAATTCATGACGTGCGAGGAAAGAAGAAATGACCCGGAAAGAAATAAAGATAGCAGGCTATGGTGGACAAGGGGTAATTACCCTAAGTAAAATGATTGCATCTGCAGCGATTCTCTACCAGAAAGGCACAACAGCAACTCAGAGCGAAGCATATGGAGCACAAGCACGCGGTGGAGCATGCTGGGCTGAAGTTATAATTTCTGATGAAGGGATGATTGATTATCCCCGAGCCCTAATTCCCGTGGATGTGCTAATGGTTCTTTCGGAGGAAGCCGCGAAGAGCTACAAATCTGACGTAAAGCCCGATGGTATAGCCATCTTTGATCCATTAACAGTTAAAGAGAAAAAGTTTAAGGTAAAGGCGAGACGATTTGCGGTTCCTGCGAATCAAATTGCTACGGAAGAATTGAAAATGCCAGTTACCCAAAATGCCATCATGTTCGGGGCATTTGTGGGGATTACCGACTTAATCACCGAAGAAGCAGGTAGAGAATGTGTTAAGAGTTTTGTCCCCTCGAAATTTATCGACGTAAATATCCAAGCCTATGAACGCGGACTCGAGATCGGGAAAAAATTGAAAGATCAACCTCAAGAAGTTTCGTAAAGGGCATCCTTTTTTTAAGAGGGCAATAAATTCTTTTTTTGTACAAGGTGCGAGGGGATATCTACGCTGGATAAGAATGAATAAATAAATGAGAATATATTTCTATTCGATAATTTTTTTATATTTTATCGTTATTTTCATACCTGTTGCATTTTTCATTAAATCAAACTTTGCTCCTTAAAAACGCTACCGCACATCACACATTTTTCGGGTATCGTAATGGTCCCATTTTCCGAGGCTTTGGGTAGAGTCCATGCCTCACAATTCGAGCACCAGATGGCTCCACAGGAAGTGCAGCACTGGCCTGACATCATACCACCACACTTCGCACATTTGACGGGTCTAAAAGGAGAACTCGAGACCAAGAAGGGTACATTCAATACTGAAGGTACAGAGGATGTGGGAGAATTTGGAACTGTTATAGGACTTTTAGTGGCGGAAATAGCGGGAGTAGTAGGTTGCGAATAGACAGACCATTGTGGTATGTCTGGAGAGTGCGGGATAGAGTTCTTATACTTGTGAAAACGCCTTAATTGTAGAAGTCCGACAAGGATTCCTATGAAAACCACGAGAAATGAGATGCCGAGAAAGATAAAGAAGCTATTAATGGAGATGGGTTCGACCGTCCCCGTGAAATACATGCCGATTAAAGCAAGGACCATCAAACTTCCAGGGATGATAAATCCGAGATATTTCCGTTTATGCCATCCTTCAATTCTTTCCTGTAAATACGAACGGTTTTTCTCTAGTTGGGCACACATTTTTTTCATGAAAACTACAAGATCCTTTGCATTTTTTTTATTCTGAACATAGGAGATTAAACCACCAAGTAGAAGAAGCAACCCAAAGCCCAACGCAATAAAAGTCACAACCATGCCTAAAATTTTTATGGTCGGATCAGCAATGAATAGAAATAAAGGAACCCCACTACCATCACCACCTGCAAGAATGCCAAACCCCTCCTTTAAGTTTAATTTTGCGGCATTTTTTTCTTGCACTAATTTAAGTTTAGCTGATACGAGCAATTGGTCATAAGTTTGATGTAGTTGTGCATTTATATTATTTATTCGGGCTTGGAGTATCTCGATTCTCCTTTTGCTTACCATACTTCGATCCACCTTTTTGATTAAAATTACTCAAAAGTATTTAATGATACTGAAATTTAATAAAGTACTTGTTTATTATTTTAAAATCTTAGAATAAGAGAGATAATATGGTGATAATGTTTGGGGCGCTATGTGTATGGCCCGATTTTGAGTAGACGGCTAGGATGGTCACTCGGAATTGATATTATGCCCAAGCTGAAAACTTGCACCTACAATTGTGTCTACTGTGAAATAGGGAGAACGACTACGAAGGGATATGTCGGCCCCAATTATCGGTGTGACTTTCCAGCCAATTTTGAAGAAGAATTTATCTCAGAATTGCGCAATAAATTGATAGAACATGCGTATATCAATGCGATTACCGTGGGGTATAACGGCGAACCGACGTTGAATCAGCGATTCGGATATGCCTTTGAACTGATACGGAAGATACGATATGAAGTCGGGTTAGAAAAGACCGTACCTATCACCATACTGACCAATTCCTCAACATTAGAGTTTACCGAAGTGAGAAATGCACTGGTCAAGTTTGACATTGTGATCGCCAAATTAGATGCAGGCACGCAAGAGGTGTTCGTAAATGCGAATCGCCCCCATAATATGGTGCCTCCTATTGGAATAATTATAAATAATCTCCGATTATTGAAAACGGAGATGAAAAAGAACAGCAAACTGTATATTCAATGTTTGCTATTTAAAGTTCAAGGTTCCACTTCAATTAACAGCAATGCCAGAGGTGATAATGTTGTCGAAATTGCCAATGCTATCAATAAAATTCAACCTGATCTGGTTCAAGTTTACTCAGTGGCCCGAGAACCTGCAGAACCGAGTGTCATCAAGCTTTCAAAATTGGAATTAATTGAATTGAGTGATTTGATGGCGAGTAATGTCAAAAAACCTGCCGAAATTTTTTACTTCCCTTAAATGAGCACGCGAATATGTCCTTAATTAAGGAACACTTAAAGGAAATTATCTGTGCGCGTCTATCACGGACGATTATTTATCTCCGCCGGTATAGTGAGGATTTACCCAGCTATTTATTATCGATACGCCATAAACTTGAACATCCTCTAAGCGAACTCCACATTCTTATTCAACAATTATCACCTGCTCCTCAAATAAAGCCATTTCCCGCCTATTATCCCCCGAAAAACGGGATCCCGGCAGATATTAACTATTTCGATCTAGCTCTTAACGAGATTAAAACGGCGTTCATCTATTATCAACAACGAGAAAGTTCTGAATCTTTCCAAGACCTTCAAGACTATTATTTTGAACAAAAATTAACGCACATTATAAATCAATTGGAAGAGATTGAAAAAACGATCGCCGAATTTAAAATCTAAAAGATTCAGTAGCATTATTACTCCACCCTTGTAATTGCATTGTTCTCCTAATTTTGTCGGCAGTCTTCTTCAATAATTAGGAGGAGACTTACTAAAAGGAGGCGTAAATTTGAGGCGTTTAATTTTAAAACCTGCTCTTATCTCTTTTAATAATCCCTTTAGATATTATGTGGACAGTATTGTCAAAAAAGACGAGAGTTGTTGAATAGTGGCTTCGAGTATTGAATTGAACAGTTCGCGATTTACCTGTCGAAAATGTGGATTTCCCATTACTATTTTTGAATGGAGAATAGGGGAGCTTTGTAAAAAGTGTCGAGGGGTTTTAAAAAGGGTTTGTTAATTGGAGAATATTTTTGAGAGTGGATGATTTTCCGCTAGTCGAATTTTAAATTCCCGCCGATTGTTATAAGCAATACAGGATTCGACTATGGCCAATGCCGGAAATACGAGAGGGGCGTTTTCAACATTCCCATATAAAATGAAATCCGCGCCAATTGTTCGAATCATCGCAGAGGTAGAAATAATGGAAGTTTTAATGGCTTTGAATGCTTTTCCTTTCACCCAGGTGTAAATGGCATTGCAAGGAGCAGTTCCTGTGGGCAGCCCAAGTTCTTCTTTTATGATATATATAGCTCGAGCGGAAATCCCGATAGATGGAGGGTCCAAGACGGCGGTATCAATGAGCGTTTTTTCGATCCCCGCTTCCTGTGCTTTTTGAAGAAGATTTTTGCCTTCAATTTTGCCTGCAATTAATCTTAACTTATCTTTAGGCCAAATGAACCGCGAACCGTAGGCGAGAAGTATCGCCTGTTTTAATCCCGCCTCTTTTATTGCGCTCAATTCCGAATCCGTGGCATGATCATCAATGGAATTGTAGATGATTTGATCTCCAATTAAACCGATTTCTTTCAAATGCTGGCAGACCGGGATACGAACATTAGCCGTGGCGCCATCCATCAAGAGCGGGGTATCGGTTATTGAAGTTATAAATTCGATATATCGAATTAAGGCTTCAGGATATTCACCAACAACATCTAAGATCGCGGGCATGCCAGTTTTATCTGCAATCTCATCTTGAATAGTAATGAGTGATTCCGCTTTCTGTTTATCAAAAATCCCTTTCTGATCATCTTCAACAATTTTATGCCCTTTAAAGAATATTGACCCGATTAGGGCGGCGGGATTTTCGCCAGGTTGCCCACCCAGCTGAATCTTGCCAATCTTGAAGCTTTTTTGCTCTTTCGCGAAAAAAAACATCTTTCTTCACCTTTTTTTCCAAGTGCTCTAGTGATATGAATGTTCCTATAAATTGAAAATAAAAATTTATTAGTTAGTAGAATATTTAAATAATCATAAGGTGAATTTTTTTACATATATCAAATAAAAAAGGTGATAGAATAATGAGCACGCCTCCCCAACAACCACCGCCGCAACCTCCTCCTGAAGAAGCACCAGAAACAGTACGAATAACAAGCTACCCGAAAATCATTTTCCTTTGGCCGACATGGGTTTTATCTTTCGTTTTATGGCTAATTTCTATGTTCAATTATTCGTTAATTATAGATAACGCATCTATTGAGTGGTTATGGATTGGAATATTTGCTTTGAATATTTTCATCATTGCGTTCGAATTCGGATCCTCAAAGTTCTTACTCCTAATTGCATTGCTTCTCGGTGTCATTGTTATGTTAATCTTATTACCTATCTATTTACCACCTCTAAACCTTTCTCAAGAGTTTTACCTTGTCTATGCTGTCATTTTCACAGTTGTCTATGGATTTTTATGGTTAAGTCGGCGCTTTAACTACCTAGAAGTCACTGCTCAGCAGATTTCGTACCATCAGGGTGTAATGGCGGACGAGCGAAGGTATCCAGCACCTGATTGCCACTTTGAGAAGAAAACAGAGGACATGTTTGAGCGAATTTTCCCTCCATTTTGCGCAAAACTGATCATGAAGCACAAGGGCGAACCGGTAGAAGTACTAGATTGTGTCCCAAATATCAATGGTCGCTTAGACAAAATTAAAGACATATTAGAAGAATTGCGGGTTAAAATAACTAGATAATCTTTTTTTAATACCTTTCTTTTTTTTAAAAATCGCTTATCAATACGCACTCTTAATCTATAAATAAGAGAGAATTCTTTTTTGATGCGAGAAGAATAATGAAACAGAAAGAATTAGAAATTCCCAGCACGGTTCGTAGTTACCAGGAATATCCCGAAATAATTGAATTTGAAGGATGTCCGCGGTGTAACAGCTTAGATGTAATGCCAAAACTTAGTAGCTTTAAAAAAGCAGATATACGCTTCCAGGTAACCTGCTTGAAGTGTGGTCTGTTATATTACGCATATGAGAAGGTAGATCCAGCATCATACACAAAAAATATTATTATAGAATGGGAATTTTAAACGAAGCATCGATTTTGTAGAGAATTTTCTATAAAAGAAAAAGAGCTAAAAGAAGAGCAGCGCCTAATCAAGGAGTTTTGAAAATGAATGTATTAGATGCGATTAAAGAGATTGTTGGTTCAGAATATGTCTCTGATGCCGATTTTATCCTTCAGAGTTATGGAAAAGGAATTGATGGTGGATTAGTAGAGAAACGACCCGATATGGTGATTCGCCCCAAATCGCCCGAAGAAATCGCCGAGATTTTAAAGATTGCGAATGTTGAGAAAATTCCTGTCATCCCGCGTGGCGGTGGGGCAGACCTTCTAGAGGGTATTCTCCCGCTTAAAGCGGGGGGAATCGTGATTGATACTACGCGTATGAATAAAATTTTAGATTTCAATGAAAATACGCTTACGATAACCGTCCAATGCGGCATAACTTGGGCACAATTGAATAATTTTCTCTTTGAACGGGGCTATTATACCGGCAGTTTAGGCCCTGGATCCGGGATGTCTGCAGTTGTTGGAGGTGGGCTCTCACATCATTCGGTAGGTGGTGGAGGGGCGGCGAAGTATGGGGCAGTGACAAATCATTGTGTCGGACTCCGAGTGGTACTTGCAAATGGCGATATCATTACAACCGGATCTGGCTCATCCAAATATGTTAAAGAGCCGTTTAGCCGTTTGGGATTTGGACCAGATTTAACCAGTATCTTTTTAGGGGATCAGGGAATTATGGGCGTAAAAGCAGAAGCAACTTTAAGGGTGTATCCCAAACCACCTTATAGATCATATAGAACCTTTGTAATTAAACGAAAACCCGCCGAGACCGTATCAAAAACTTTTTTGGATTACAGAAAGCATGGTGATTTGGGCATTTATGATGCTTTCTGGTTGCCGGAACTCACTGTCGCTGCAGGCTTAGGCATGATCGTGACGGATTTCATCGTGTTTAAACTGTGGAAAGAAGTGAATCCGAAGGGCAAAGACGTCTTTTTCTATACGTGTGAAGCGGAATCGGAAGAAGCATTAGAACAAAATGTGAAAAAATTGAATGAATTAGTCCTGCAGAATAAAGGTGTTGAAATGCTTGGACCGGAGATCAGGGATGGAAATATTGCAAAATGGCATTATGAACAGAATGGTCATTGGCAGATCTACCATGGATTTTGGGGGGCGGCCGGCCCGGGGTCTATTCCACAAACGGCGGAACATCATCTTCCGATCCACCAAATTCCGCAAATGATGGATACATTTCTAAAGTGGGAAACTGAAAATCAAGAGTTGTTAACGAAAGCAGGGCCTGCACTTCATGGATTAGGATCTGCACTTCTCTGTGATCATACAACAGTCGAAATGGATTCCGGATTGGTCGTCTGGAATAAACTAGAATACCGAGAAATTAACGAAAAACTCTGGAAATCATGTTTAGAGATGGTCCTGAAGTCTGGTGGAATGCCCTATATGGCAGGAATGCGTTATTCTCGGGCGCTCATTGATGTTAAAGCCTTCTCTGAACCATTTTATAACTTCATGAAAGCGGTGAAGCACGCGTTAGATCCAAACGGAATCCTCTCACCGGGCAAATTTTATCTGGGAGGTAATGAGTGATGACGGAAGAGAAATTCAAGCATGTTAAGAAATTAAAAAATATGGTTATCAGTTGTTCTGGCATTGGAGATTGCCGGGCTGGGGTTCGACCTGCCGTGGGACGCTTTGGGGTTTGTCCAGCTTATGAACATTCACCAGGATTCGAACCTTATCACGCGCGAGGAAAATTACGAGTTCTTGGTGGAATCCTAGAAGGGACTCTGGAGCCTTCGGAGGAACTAGCGCGAGTTTGGTTTCAATGCACAACTTGTGGCTCCTGCCATGCGATTTGCCATCAATCCTATGATGAGAATATTAATTGGTTTATTTGCAATTATATAGACCACATAAAAGTCTGGGAAGCATTCCGGGCAGATTTGGTCGAGGCGGGATTTGCCATTCCACGCCATACCGAATTAATGCAATCGATTCAGGATGAACATAACCCCTATTTCGAAAAACATCAAGACCGTATAAAATGGCTCAAGGGGAGAAAATTTCCCAAAACAGCAGAAACTGTGTATTTTATGGGATGCACGGAACCATATCGACTTCCGGATTTTGCACAGAAGATGGTGAAAATTCTGGATACCGCGGGAATTAATTATACCATTGTCCATCCCGAGGAATGGTGTTGTGGGTCCGTTGCGTTCCGTACAGGTCATCTCCAGATTGCCCAAGAACTGGCGCAACATAATATCGAAGCCATCCAGAAAACAGGCGCGAAAAATGTGGTTATCCATTGTGCGGGCTGTTATAAGACCTTTAAAGAAGATTATCCGGAAATCCTGGGGAAAGAACTGCCGTTCAAAGTCTATGATACCACTGAATTTTTCTTAGATCTGGTAAATCAAGGGAAATTAAAATTGACCAAGCCGATCAATGAAAAAGTCACCTATCATGATCCCTGCCATCTGGGACGCGCGACGGAGATTTATGAGGCTCCGCGGGAATTGCTGAAGAAAATTCCGGGAATTGAATTGGTGGAGATGAAGCGTAATCGGCAAAATGCCTGGTGTTGTGGTGCAGGGGGCGGCGTGAAAGCAGCCTTTCCGGAGTTAGCGATTGAAATTGCACAAGACCGTATTAAGGAAGCAGAAGAGACAGGTGTCAAGACGATAGTTACGGCATGCCCGTTTTGCGTGACCAATCTACGTGATGGCGCAAAAACTTTAGGGAAAAATGACTTCAAGGTTATTGATATACTGGATCTTATCGCTTCCGCTCTTTGAGAAGAAATGAAGATTAAAATTAATTTTTTAAAAATTTAATCCTTTAAGAAGTGGTTCCTTGTGACAGATTTGGATATCGGGGGAATTCAATATTCCTCCACCATTGATTATCCTGGTGAAATGGTTTCTGTCCTTTTCTTTTGTCGCTGTTCATTCCAGTGTCCATTCTGCCAAAATTGGAGTTTAGTTCTAGGAAAAGAATGCAACACACGGAGCGTAGATGCCATAGTGGCAGATTTAATTAAATATCGAAAATATATTACAGGAATTTGTGTTACAGGCGGAGAACCTACGCTCCAATTGCAGGGGTTGATAGATTTTTTTGAAAATACCCATAAACAAGGATTGTTAAATAAGTTAGACACCAATGGCTTTTATCCGGATCGTATAGAACGTTTACTTTCACTTAAATTATTAAATTATGCGGCAATTGATGTGAAATCTTCACTTAATGCCAAAAGGTATGGTGAAGTAATCGGAATGCCGCATTTAGGTGAAACGGCCTTTAAAAAGGTGGTTAAAACTATCCAGCTCTTCACGAAATTTGATATTCCCTTTGAAACCCGCACTACAATAGTTCCCACCTTCATTGATACGCCACAAGAAATTGAACAAATTGCTAAACAATTAAACGAACTTAAGGTTTCACGGTATATTTTACAACAATTTCGGCCAGATCACGGAACATTGAATGAAAACTTTTCAAAATTATCAATCGCAGACCATGATCTTCTAATTAAACTCGCAAAAGTTGCCAAAAAATTTATTTCGGACGTGAGAACACGTTCAATTGAGGCGGGCGAAGAAAGAACTTAATTGCAATTTAGAGAAGTTCAGAAAATGCGATATCCACGTCGCTAATACTCTCTTCGCATTTTGGACAAGACCCATTTTTCAAAAACTCGTCTTTGTGGCCATAGGCCCCACAGGCATGCGGACAGGGAATTACTTTGGGATCATCCTTTGCCACTTGTTTGTTACAAATTACACAGGTTACTTTTTTCTCGGGGGGAATTTCGACTTTCGGTATCGCTTTTTTCTCGGACGGGGTAATCAGAGCACTCACGGGTTTGGAAGAGGCAGGGGGCTTAAGTTCAGTTGTTTTAGGTTGAATTTCTTTCGGTTTGACTTCTTTAACTTTAGTAACACCAGCCGCCGGACTGAAAGGTATTGGTTTTGGTTTTTCGAGAGGGGGAGGCGTGACCATTTTTTCTGGTGGCTTTTCTTCTTCTTTTATCTCTGTTGGCTCTTTTCTTTCTTCTTCTATACGTTTCTTTTTTTCTTCTTCTAATTTACGCTTCTTTTCTTCTCGTATTTTCCGTGCTTCTTCCTTCTCCTGCTCTGATAATTCATCTACGGATGATTTAAAGAAGGAAATCAGATTGCGTGCTTCCTTTTCTTCGTCAATTATTTTTTCATCCTGAATTGGCGGGGGTTGCACTTTTTTCGGCGACGGAGAAGGAGGAATAGACGGTTTCGTACCACTGGCAAGATCAAGGATTTCTGTAAAATCCACATCAGAAGGAATTTCGAGCTCATCAGGGGATTTTTCCAAAAGTTCTCCTGGTATAACGGAAGGTTCGGAGGAAAGATCAATGAGTTGAGGAGCTTCAGGGGAAGACGTGCTAGGCTTTATTGGTTGGGGTATGGCTTTCTCGGGAGATTTTCTTATTGGCGGTGGTGAAGGAGGGGATGCAGGAGTAGTTGTATCGGGAGGTGGCAGAGCGGATTGCATTTCGTCCGAAAAAATGATGGTTCCGGAAACTACATCAATTTTAGCAGAGAGTTTCCCATCAAATATTAAATTCTCAGCGATTTCTCCCACTTTATTGGCGGGAACATTTAATCGTTTCGCAACAAAGTCGTAGGTTATTCGCGTAAATGCCTTTCTTTTGGCGGCATCTAATAAAAATTTCTCAATCGCAGGAATCCCAATTTGGGCAGTAATCCTTTTATTGATTAGTTCTTTTAGACTATTCCCTAACATCTCAATTTTAGACTTGGCATTTATAATAGCCTTTTCCCATTCTGCTACAATGCCCTGCTCTTTCACATTGAAGGAAAGTTGTAATTTCGTAAGTAAGATGTCTTTGACACTTTTATTACGTTTTTCAAATTCCAAGATGGCGGTATTTAATTTTTCGTTTAAAAGTGCAGAAAATTCCTGATATTTTTCTGCATCCATTAACTCTTTCAGGGTTTTTTTAATATCATTTTCATATTTTACGTATAAATCATTCAACCCTTCGATATTCCGCTCATAGGTTTCCCTAACATCTGGCATTGACCTTTAAACCCTCATCACGAGTGTATTAGAATTTTTCATTACATAATAACTAATTTCCATATTTAAAATCTTAGTGTAAAAATTGGTGGAAATGTTAACTATTATTCCATCCACGCAAAATAGGGAGGATTTCGGGCAGGTCACTAACAGAACTATCGGGAATTACATTAGTCGGTGTATTTTGAGGAAAGATGAAATCTTTTTTCACATATATGGTTTTCATTCCGAGTTGCTGGGCACCGTTGATATCATTGCTTAAATCGTCCCCGACCATAACGGATTGTGTGGGTTCACTAGCTAATTTTTTGAGGATATATTCAAAGGCTCGCTTATCCGGCTTGCAAAAGCCAATTTCGGCAGAAGTAGAAATCGCATCAAAGTATTGCGCAATATTATTATTCTTCAAAAAAAGTAAAATGCCTTGATGATAAGGAGCATTTGAAAGAATACCTAACTTGAAGCTTTGGCGGCGAAGCTCCTCTAATACTGACTTGGCGGTGGAACGAACTTTCCAAAATGCACCTTCAGTAGCGTGATAGAGTAACGCAGCTTTCTGGACCCTTTTGGTATCTAATTGTGGTAAATTCAACGATTCTAATGTCTGTAACAAAGTTGTTTCAGTAGTTGTTTCCTCATAACTCCGTAGGGCTTGTGCGAAATTCTGGTTGCGGATGCGCTTAAAGGTCTTCCTGAACTTCTCAGGTTCTTTTAGGATTTTCTCCTCCATTAACCAGTTAATTAATGCCTCCAAACCCTTATTTAAGGTATCAAAGTAGCGATCTAATGTGAAGTTGTCAAACACAATGAGCGTAAATCCGATATCAAAAATTATCGTGTTATATTTCATGTTCTTCACAGAGGTATCTGAAATTATTTAAGCGAAAAGATTATCTATTTTTGCGGTAATTATAGACCTAAAATTAATATACTTTTTTAAAAAAGGGAATAGCTATGGAGTCACCCAGAATAAGTAAAGTCTTGCACGAATCAGGGATGGTAGCGGATGAAATTGACTGGAATGTGCAAAAATATTTAGTGAATGAGAGAGGAACAGGTTTTGTCGCTTGCTGTGCGTCATTGGTAGAACTGGAAAACGGTAATCAAGCGATTAGATTTCAAATCGACTTCACCGCCTTGGAAGCGGATGGAGTATACGGCTACGGGATTGTTGGTGAAATGTATACCGATACAGAAGGGAATGTCGTCTGGTGCTCACCCCTAGAAGCGATGGAACAAAAACGAGATGAATTGGTGGCGACAGTTCAACCACAAAAAAGACCTAAACAGTATTAAAAAATCCTAATTTTTTTCTGAAATACCTTCCTGAGACGCGAAACATCGGCGAAATATGTTTCTAACGAAAACATCTTAAAAAAAAGAAGAAATTGGAGGAATTCAATTTAAATTCCTTTTATGACCAAAATGATATCGGACTTAGTAATTTTCTTTCGTTTTGCATGCCTTGCAAAGACTTGAGCTCGTTTCGTCATATCAATTGTTTTTGCTTCTAACCAGTCAATTAAGAAACCCACTGCATCTCGAGCCACAATTTTTGCACCAACAGATGCCATTAGGCTTCTAATTGGGCTCCATGCAAAATATCTTCTTTTTGCCATATTTTTCCCTCAATTAGATTTTTTTAGGGTATTAAGTTCTGAGGAAATTAAATCCTCATTACTAATCTGCTCACCAAAGCACTATATAAATATTATGTTTTTAAACCTTTAATGGGAACAACATCATTTCAGAAGTTGGGATAAAACTTATAATTTAAAGCCGACTTAAAAGGTTCTTTAATAGATCGTCCTAAGATACTTCGACATAAATATTTTTTTTGTATAAAGTAAAAAAACAATTCGCAATTTAAAATAAAATTCGCTTTATATTAAAAAAAGGACCAAATTCAAAAGAAAATATTATAAAATTAACGGAATAAAAAAAAGAGAGATTTATTGCTTTAGATTGGATTCATTCGAGTTTTCCAAAAATTCGTCCCAAATTAAATCTCGAACGGCAATTCTAATTGCTTCACTTCGAGAACTATACATACCTACTTTGACCAATTCCTCGAGATCCTCTAAATATGCTTTTGGAATATTAACTGTTATTAATTTCATATCAGAATGCTCCATCTTACCATTGTTAAGAAGAATTATCAAACAAATTTTTCTTTAAGCTTGCTCCACTTTTTTATAAGGAAAACCAAGTTCAATTTGAAATTTTTAAAAAGTAACACCACTATTCGATTCTTTTTTTAGAAAGACCCTTGTTTATTTCATTTTTTTTAATAGTGATTCATTTTACTCCGCCGCATTTATTATCGAAACTATTAGCCAAATTCTATAAAAAATTATAAAATAACATTAAAATCTCCAGAGAAAAATGCGCAAATGAGGTACATGCGCAAATAATTTCCAAAGGTTTAAATAGCAGTAACGGATAGATATATTTGACCCCGTCATTTCTTACGTTGGGTCCTAAAATGACTGGAAGCGAATGGCGATTTTCGGAAGAAATTCCCCCATTGCTTAGTGGGTGTTCGCCCAAGTCGGGGAT
>CAYGYC010000006.1:0-32215 GCA_964353755.1 uncultured archaeon
GGATTCACTTTTCGCGAGATTGAAGATTTCGAGAATGCCATCATTGAAGTGCATGCCGTATGCAGAGAGAATTTTGAAAAAACAAGAAATATGCAATATGCCACGGTGGCACTCGATTGTTTAAAAACAATTAATGATATGGAAAAAATAAAAGATAGAATAATAATGAAATAGCCGCATTCCTGTATTAAAAATTAAATAAATCCTTCCCAACCAATTAGTTTCCTTTTAAACTTCACTTTTCATTCACCAAACAAACACCACTATTTTTGATTAGAAAATACTTTCGAAACAACAAAATTTTTTTATTTTGGTTAAGGATTTGATTAAAATACGAATGGAACGTATTTTTTTTCCAAAAAATAAAATAATTAGGTTTATGAGGGCAGAATTATGACAGATGTCATGCTTACGGCGGATATCACGAACTTTGCACAAGAGGATATCGGATTTTTCATTCCAAGTTTTTTTCCAGGTACGCCATGGAAACAAATCCCATATCCGCTACGAATTATGTTAGAGAGAATGATGCTCAAAAAAATCCCGGATCAGAATGGGGTGGTCCGAGATTGTATTTATGGGTTACGAAAGTTTGAAGCGATTCTACGGGATGCAGGGATCGATTGTGCGGTGTATTCCCCCTATACCATTGAGAAATATGCAGACGAGGCAAAGGTATTTGGAATATCTGCCATGGATCCCCTGGGATTAGGACCGGTGAGTGTGACCTCGATGGGCTTATTCGGACCGAAGGACTACAATCTCACGGGCGACCCTGCAAAATTTAAACCGCCCCTGTCCTACGTGAAATTCGCGGAATTAATGGCCAAATTACAGCAATTCGAGAAGCCGATAATTGTAGGCGGGTCGGGGGCGAATCAATTTGAACTGCTGCCTGAGGAAATTGACAAATTTGGTATAGATTGCGTGTTTATTGGAGATGCGGAAATTGAAGGGCCCCAATTAATTAAAAAGGCGCTCCAAGGAGAGAAATTACCCCAAATTTACCATGCTAAAAATATCTCGAAAGAAACGAAAATTCCGACCATTGTAAATCCCGTGAGTTGGGGGCTGGTGGAGATTTCGCGTGGCTGTGACCGGCATTGCAAATTTTGTGACCCTGCCCTGAGACAATTTCGCTGGATTCCCGTGGAAAATATCGTAAAAGAAATCAAGGTGAATCTGAAACTGACTCGGAATGTTGCCTTGATGAGCGAAGATGTCTTTCGATATGGGACCAGCTCGCACGAGTGGGTTCCTACAGGAGGATTAGTCAATTTAGTGAAAGAAGTGAAGAAAATCCCAGGGATTGGAACATTGGGTCTTTCGCACGCGTGCTTAGCCAGTGCATTGGCTGCCCCAGACCAGATTGAAGCCCTACGGGAGGAAATGGATCTGAATAAACAGCATTATTCCTCGGTACAAGTGGGGGTAGAAACGGGATCCATCCCACTGGTCGCCAAATTTATGCCTTTCAAAGGAGCCCCCTTTGAGGCGGATCAATGGCCCGAAGTGGTCTTGGATGGCTGGAAGTTACTCAGTAAAAATTACATCTATCCGGCGGGAACGCTTTTGGTGGGACTGGATGATACGGACGAAGATATTCAGGCGACTATCGATTTAGTCAAAAAATTGAATCAGTATCCGGGCATGTGCTGGCCCCTCACCTTCATGCCCCTCGGATCATTACGATCCAAGACCCGGAAGAATTTTTACATGGATTGGACCATCATGTCTCCCAAGGCGCGTGAGCTCTTTCTCTTATGTATTAATCACATGCTGACCCAATCGGAGAAAATGCACGAACATATGTTCGGCACACAATTTCATCGCCGTATCTTGAACCACTTAGGCGCAATATTCGGGCAAGTAATTGTAAAGTCAATAGAGACGGAAGCATATCAAAAGGGTAAACGTAATTATACAAAAGTGGGACGCATTGCTCTAAAAGAATTCGTCTCTTACACAGCGAAGTATCTTAGAACCCGAGGATATCGCTCTAAATTTTATGAGGAAGTCAAATCCTAATGGCTTATCCATTTTTTTAATACAATTTCAAAGGTTATCAATTAAATATTTAAAAAAGGAGAAACATATTTTCTAAAATAGAATTTAAAGGGAGCTGAACGAATTTTGCCCTTATTTCGAAAAAGAAAGACAATTTGGCAGGTTAAAGAGTTAGAAGGCTATTTAAATAAAGTACAAAGTCAAGGTCCTCCGGATTATGAAACCAGTGATGCCATGCATCAATCTTTAGATGCCATGGTTAGAGAATACTGGGAGTATCTTCATCCCGTCGAGCAAGATTTCATTTACTCCTGGGCTCTCGAGTGTAAAACCGTAGAAGATCTGAAATCCAACCTCCAAACCCAAATTCAAGATATTGATAAAGAAACGGCCCTGATATTACGCAATTCAGAAGCTAAAATAGAGGATCTAAATACAAAAACTCAAAATTTTAACAGTGATGTTTTAAATCTGAAAAATGCACTAATTCAAAAAAACCAATTAATTGAAGATCTGACTAAAGCCATTCAAAATCAGAAAATGGGCGGGTCTGAATTAAAAGAAAAATTGGAAAAACGCATTAAAGATATGAACGAGCGAGCAATTAAGCAGCAGACAGAATTTGAAGCAAATCAAGGTGAAATTGGCAAGAAATTTGAAACCAGGGTAACGGAACTTGATGAGGAAAAATTACTGCTGAATGAAGCATGCCAGAAGAAGCAAGATAAACTCAATATTCTCACCACACAAAATGAAGCCTTAAGAAAATCAAATCAACTTTTAAGGCGATTGCGAGATAAAATAACTAATTTAAAATCTCTCATCGCCGAAATTCCATCTAATTTGCTGGAGGGATAGAAAAAAATGTCCGGATCACCATTTTGGAAAAAAAAGGAATTCGTGGAATATCAGAGAAAATTAGAGAGTGAACTCCCGCCCTACTACGATTTTGCGCAGGTGCGACCGACGCATCAGGAGATCGAAGCTGCGGTTATTGCATACTGGGAAACACTACACCCGATTATTCAGGATTATGTGACCTCCTGGTGGCGCCTGTGGAGTACTGCAAAAAAAGAGATTGAGAAATTAGTGGTGGAAAGAGACCAAAAAGCCTCCATGTTATCGAATTATAAGAATAGCGCAGAAAGTAAGATTAAAGATCTTGCCGGGAAATTAACTACGAAAGAATCCGAATTAAAAATAATCAACCAAGATGTCCAGCAAAGAGAACAGAAAATCATAGAACTCGAAAAAAAAGATAAGCAAGACCGCCTAGGTATTACAGAATTACGAGCGGAACTCGAAAAACAGCTTGCAGAACTCAATCTAAAACTCAGTGAAAGTCAGACCCGCTTCAATACCACTAAAGCGCTGGTAAACCGCGCTTTTGAGAATAAAATCATGATCTTCGAAAGCGAAGTCATCAGTTTGAAAGAGCAGGTAACGACCCAAGAACAAAAAATCCAGCAACTCGACACCGAGAATCAAAAATTGGAATCTGAAAACCAGTTTCTAAAAATTCTGGAAGAGAAAGTCGGGAAAATAATTGATATAGTCACGAGTATCTCTTTTAAAGAAGAATGAACAGGGATTTCTTCTCAAATTCTTATTTTTTTTACTAGGGTAAAATAAGGGGTCCCGCCCAATAATACCAAAACATATAGCCGAGTATACCCCCGACAATTCCCGCTGCTAAGAGGATGTAGCGTTGCTGCCGGGGAATAAAATAGATTGCCAACAGAATGATCGCCAGCGCGATGAGCGCACTGCCATACATTATCAAATCAGGGCTTACTCCCAAATAATTGGCAATTTTCACCTCATCCGCATTGCTAGTGTGTCCTAAAAAGGTGGTTAAGATCAGATAGCCTCCGGCATTAAATATAAATCGAACGCTAAAAGAGACTGCTACCACTGATATGGTTTGACCCCAGCCTATGGTCCGCGTTAATTCCGAATGCATAGGGCGATATTTCCATAAAATAATGGTGAGCCCTAAAGCAACAGTTAGCCAGGTACTGATTGGCCCTCCCATGATAAACCAAAAAATTTGCGGGTCCGTTAGATCACCAAAATAATAGGTATATGCATAGGAAATATGAGTCGGCACCTGATAGATCCAACCAGATACAAATACGTGCCCCAATTCATGTGCCAATGTCCCAATAATAGGAATTACAAAGAAAATCCCGAGATACTGTACAAACCATGTTAATTTTGTCGGCACTTTCATTTTATTCTACCCTATTTTTATAAGAACCTTAAGTTCTCCTTATTTAGTATTATTTATCTAAAGATTAAAAAAAGAATTCTCAGTAATGAAATAGTAATGACAACGCGGGTTTGTAAATTTTTTAATCTACTGGGAAAACACACGCGATTTGATCGCGGGTCGGAGGAGTTTCATAACTACCTGAAAACCCATTTAGAGCGGAAACACGCGACCTACCCGCGATTCGTGAGCGAGATTAAAGAGATTTGGGAACAATATATTAAAGGTCAAGTTGGAATGAATATTTCGCGCTTTTTCATGGAGAAAGGTCAAGAATTTATGCAGAGTTGGTATTGTGAGGTTTTCCCCTTTCCCAAAACGCGCATTAATTTTGAGTTTCGGCCAGGCGGAAGCCAAGTCGATGTCTTAATTACTGTTAAATACGTCCTTTCTGATGTTGAATTGACTTGCCTTGCGGAAATTATCCAGAAATATAATATCCCAGATAAACCGGTAACTGGAGCGGCTTTAATTGCCCTGCTGGAACCTTGCGTTCTTTTCGGGATGGTTCTTTCATCCATAGTGGGCCAAGAGATTCGCGTCTCTATTGAAGATCGCATGATTGAGCAGAATCATCTTACGCTGGAATTATCCGCACGCCCCCGGTAAATCCATCTTCAATCCTTGAGCGATATCATGAAGCTCCTTGCTTTCTCTGATTTCCATGGATTATACGGTTTAAGTAACCCCTTTCGAGACATCAAAAGAAAAATTGTCGAAGTCCAGCCCGATATCTTAATTTTTTGTGGCGATTTTCGAAATCAAATCTCTATTCCATTATTGGAATCCCGTTTGCGGCGGCTCAAATGTCCCCATATCTACTACGTGTGGGGGAATAGCGATGCGTTAGCGCCCGACTTTGCCCTTACCATCGGTGTAAATCTGCATTTAAAACTCCACCAACTCACTTCTGAATTTACCATTGCGGGTATCGGCGGGGATGAATTGGATCTACAGCGAAATATTCAACAATTGGATGCGCGTTTGTCTCAGAATAAAACTCAGTTAATTTTGATCTCCCACATTCCACCTTTTGGCTTCTGTGACTTCGCCGTTGATCAAAAGCACGTTGGCTCGAAACCCCTCCGAGCCCTTATCGAGAAATATAGCCCAAAAATACATCTTTTCGGACACATTCACGAAGAAGCTCAGAAATGCGTGCGATCTGAAACCACGATTTTCTGGAATGTTGGTCCTCAAGGGATTGTCACAACCTTTTAATAATTGTAATGCTTTAAAAACCAATTCCGCCTACATTATCCAACTTCCTTGAATCTACTACAATTTTGTCCCTTCCCTCTCGATCTTTCATAATACCAATTCTAACGCATAAAAAAAATTTTTAAGGTGCCTATCCTAATAATGGAAGGTAATACGCAAGAATTTTCTATCCCATTTTCAAAAAGTTGGATAAACCATAATTATTATCTCGATTCTATTAGACAAAAAACCATAACCTTTTTATATTATCCTTCTTCTAAAAATAATTGTAGATTACGAAAGAATCTACTCAAATGTACTCTAAAAAAATAAATTCTCATGAGGGAGAAAAATGGCAAAAGAAAGTAAAGTAGTAACAAAAACGGCATTACGAAGATTGATGAAGAATGAAGCCTTGGCGTCCATCGTAGCTTTAGATGCAGTTCTCGCACTCCAAGAATATTTGAATGATCTTGCGATTGGGATCACTAAGAAATCCTTAGAATTAGCCAAACACGCCAAACGAAAGACCATTACTAAAGGCGATATTAAATTATCAATTTAAATTTTCCTTATACTTTTCTTTTTTTTCTTTATTAATTATGAATTTTAGTTACTGGTTTTTCCAAATAACTCCTTTATACATCTAAGCTCTTAGAGAAATTATCTCTTTTATTGAATCTCGAAGTAGAACCGAAAAATTAGGATTATTTTTTTTATAACCGCAAACACAGAGGCATATCGGTAAAAGTAAGTATTAGAATCAAGAAGGTTTAAACGCGACTCCTGATCGGGGAGGTAGCTCGAGATCAACGATTTGTCCTCCATCGACACGTGCATCCCCAATTTTAGCCCATAAACCTTGGGAAATCGTCAGTAGGTGCGTCCCATTCGGTAAAAGGGTGCCTATTGGAATAGGAGATCGATGAGGCTCAATACCATTATTAATAATAACAACAAGTGTTTCGGTCTCCTTGCGGCGTAAATAAGCGTATAGATTGCCAGCCGCATAAACAGAGATGAAATCACCAGTTTGAAATGCCGGGTGATCCTTGCGGAGTGCGATGCAACCCTTAACAAAGCGGAGTAGATCCATGTCCCACCGTGTCCGATCCCATGGAAATGTACGCCGGCAACCAGGGTCACGACCACCTAACAAACCAATTTCATCTCCATAATATATACATGGTGTACCTGGGTAGGTCATCTGGAAAAAGGTGGCCAAACGTAATGCAGATTTATCACCTTTCGCCAAGCTGAGGAATCGAGGCGTGTCGTGACTATCGAGTAAGTTTAACTGGACTAAAACATTTTCACGAGGGTATAAATGCAATAATTCTTCAATATGACTTGCAAAAGTCGGTGCGTCCAAGAACGAAGCTAGCGGAACTCCCATGATTTTAGATTTAGCCCTATTGTCGACATTCGCCCCTACGAAGAACCCAAGACATGCCCGGGCAAACGGGTAATTTATTACTGCATCGAACTGGTCACCCTGCAGCCATGGCTGAGCGTCCCATGGAATTTCTCCAACAATATATGCTTCAGAGTTAACCTCCTTAACGACCTGCCGAAATTCTTGCCAGAAGTCATGGTCGATACGATCTGGGAAGTCAAGCCGCCACCCGTCAATTCCCCATTCCAACCAGTAACGGGCTACTTCCAATAGGAACTTGCGAACTTTTGGGTTTTTTAAATTGAACTCTGGAAGGGCAGGTAGGTTAAACCAGCACTGGTAGTTAGGTTTGCCTTGATACGCGCCGAGTGGAAAACCTCGGACATGGAACCAATCAAAATAAGGGGATTTTTCACCCGCCTCTAGGATATGGTTAAACTGGAAAAAACCTCTACTAGCGTGGTTGAATACACCGTCCAAAATTACACGGAAGCCGCGATGATGTGCCTCGTCAAGCAGTTCTTGAAAAGCGGCATCTCCACCCAGGAGAGGGTCTACTTGGTAATAGTCATAGGTGTGATATCGATGGTTGGACGCGGATTGAAAGATAGGGTTGATATAGATGGCGTTGATCCCCAAGTCCTCGAGATAATCTAAATGTTCGACTACCCCGAGCAGGTCGCCTCCCTTAAAACCAAATTCTGTTGGTGGCGTGTCCCACTGCTCGAAATTCCCAGGTTTTTCTACGCGGGAGCTTATAGCAAAGCGGTCAGGAAATATTTGATAGAAAATAGTGTGTTTTACCCAGTCTGGGGTAGATATTTGTACGGTCATATGATCACTACTTGCCACTTTAAATATTGGAAATATAAGGAAGTTCTTTATCTTTTAAAAGCACCGATGCACGCTGTGGGTCCAGTCTCTTTGTATTCTTTTCTAATTATGCCGTAATCACGAATACAATTTCTAGTATAAAAGTTCGATTTCTGTGTAAAAGTATACTAATAAGTAATTTTTTTGAACGAATTAAAAATAAAAAAGAAGAAAAAAGGAGGAATAAAAATTTATACGAATTAGAAGCAGCGATGTACAACAGTGGGCCCAATTTCTTTAAATTCCTTTCGAGTTACCCACATTTTTTGGAAGGTTTTCAAGGAGGCGAGGATGCTGCCACCAATCCAGACGGAATACATGCGTTCTGGAGGAGCAATAATCTTCACTTCAACGTTTTCCGGAATCATCTCAGCAATCTCTTTAGTTAAACGTTCTTTGAGCCCCGGAAACATAGTGGAACCACCAGAGAGGACGATGTTGGCGTATAAATCTCGACGCAAGTCAATATCACATTTGGAAACTGATTCAACAATCACTTCATCCATAGGACTGGTTTCCTTTCCTACAGCGCCTGGATTAAAGAAGACTTCAGGAGCGAGGAAGCGTTCTACACCGATAGTTAAGGTCTCGCCATCGGGGAGCATGTAACTCTTTTCCATGCCGGAGACTTTTTCCGCGAGTTTCAATTCTTTTTCTGGGTCGAGAGCCACGTAGCACAGTTTCTCTTTAATATCACGGACGATTTCTTTTTCCGCAGAGGTCGTCAAGGCATAGCCACGTTGACGCAACAGTCGCATTAGATATTCCGTAATATCTCGTCCTGCCAAATCAAGTCGAGAAATCGCATGAGTAAGGGCAAATCCTTCGTAGATTGGGACCACATGTGTAACGCCCGTGCCCGAATCGCACACCAGCCCGGTAGTGCGCCCAGACGCGTACAGTGAGAGAACCGCTTGCATGGCGATATAAAGTGCTGGAACATTAAAGGTTTCAAACATGATTTCACACATTTTCTCTCGGTTTGGTCTTGGGTTCAGCGGAGGTTCTGTAAGCAAGATAGGATGCTCTGCGGGGTCAACTCGCAAATCCGTATAGAATGTATAATGCCAGATCTTTTCCATTGCACCCCAATCTTCGACGATACCATGACCGATCGGGTAAGAAAGCCGTAATACACCCCGGAGTTGGAGTGCTTCTTCGCCAATATAGTACTCCCGGGTATAATGTTCCACATCAGTCATGATACTGGTATATTTCGGATAGCCGATTAATGTCGGAAAAACACTGCGAGGCTGGTCTTCACCCGCGTAGCCGTTCTTCGTAATACCGGTACCGTTATCGATCACAATAGGTTTCCCTAAAACAGATTCTTCTTCTGCCAATTAATCACCATCTTTTTCATATTTCATCTAAAGCATATTTAGAATAATTAGTAATGATTATTCTATAATTCTTTTTGTGTGCACCCGATATAAGAAGCTTCGTATCTATGGAATTTAACGATGATAGAAATGACTAAATGGAGGCAAAAATAGAGGAGAAAAGAATTTTTGTCATTAAAATTGAAAATGCGAAAGATAATTCGATGAGGGAAAAATCGGTTTTCTTGGTCAAATTTATCTTTAAACCGTAATATTTTGGATTGAAAAAGAAGTTTTAGCAGGATCGGACACCGTTGATAAAATTAAACAGGCTTATCTGGTTTAAAAAGCAGAAAAGAACCTATTGATCCTTGATCCAAACGATATTTTCCTGGGCATCAAGGTAAAATATTTTGAGATTATACTCGAAGGCCAGTTGGGTAAGGGCAATGGTGCAGAACCGAGATCCTGAGGTCGTATTAATTATGACTTCGTGGGTTTCAAGTAATTCCTCAATTTTTTGGCGAAGATAATTATAAATTCCATTGTAATTCAGGGAATTAATGGGGATTTCAAGAATTTGATTTTTCGGAATTCCCCCTGAAATTTTATTTTTCAACCCTTCCGGCGCGATGGTGAAACACTGGCCCTCTTCAATAAATTGGTTGTAGAATAATTTGGTTAGGCGCAATTTTTGGTAGAGCCGCGTCAGCCGCCATTTATCATCCTCGAGGTCGAAGCAGGTGATACAGGCTAAGGGGACTATATCGCGGAAATATTGGCGTAACTGTTGAATTTTACACGGGTTAATGCGGGCAACTTTGGATTTGTATTCGACTTCTGACCGTTCTCGAATGATCAGGCTCGAAATTTCTAAATGTTTAAGGTTAAAATACAAGAGCGCATCCGAAACCCCGTTGATCCGGCGATCGAAATTATCCATTAACTGCCAATACATCTGATTACGGAATAACTCCTCTCCCACCTCATTATATTTAGAAATCCCCCATCGGAGCTCGGGTCCGGCTTTCGGCCCAAATAACAGCAAGGTCCGTAAAATTACCCGACGCGGCAGGACCCCCGCGATTATTTTATCTATTTCGGCTAAAGGATCAACTTTTGGGATTTCCAACTTTCTCTCGTCCAAGATCAATTTATAATCATAAAATTATATCGACGAATATTTATAACTTAATCGAAAAAAGATATCGGATTGGTTTTGCATAAAGCTGATAATCATTACAAATTTTTAAGTTAATAGACAATATTGAGATATTATTGTTAGCCCATAAAATGAAATACGCGCATTTTATTCAGCCCAAGGGCGATCGAGATTATTTTCAACAATAATTATTTAAGTATAATCAAGCTTGAATGAAAGGAAGGAATTTAAGAGGTGATAACATCAGGTTTGAATCGTATCTAGCACTTTCCCTATAAAAACAAAGACCTCTATTTTTTCAAAAAGACATTAATATGATTTGTGAGAATGTACTCCGTAGAAATTTGTATGGGGATTCTATGACTCAATGGCTTAATTATGCTGAGAAAAAGGGCGATTATTACGTAAATCTAGCGGAAGAACATTTGAGATCGCGGGAGCCAGAGAAGGCGAAAAGCCTGTTGTTATCCGCCGTGGGTTGGTATAAAAAAGCAGGGAATGAAGAAAAGGCGAATCAAGCCCAGCAGAGAGCCGATAAAATCGGAACTCAATAAGTTAAGGCAGTTTGTCTGAGGCTTTAATTTCTAAATATTCGACTAATCGTTTCGGATCAAGGAGCATATAATACGCATTTTTATTTTCGGATTTGAATTGGGAGGGATAGAGGAATCCCTCCGATAGGAGGTGATTGAAGAATTGGTGGAATTTCTCTGGATTATAGGGCAGGAGAAGTTCATCACATGTAATTTTATATAACCGAAAGAGTTCCGCTTGGTCAATATAAATTCTCTCTGCATTTAGGAAATAAATCGCGATTTTTTCTAATAAGGGGAGGTAAAATAGGTCAATAGAGGAATTATCAAATTCAATTAAACAATTCAAATCATCGGGATAGGGGAATTCGAGCAAATGAACCGATTCGTCTCGTATTAAAGTCGGATTAATATCTTTCCCACTGAGGAGATGCTGATATATCGATTTCAGAATATTGATACAGGTACTAGGGCGAAACTGGTCAAATTGGGTGACAATATCCACGATATACTTGGAGAGCGAATAATCCAGCTCTATGGGAAAAGCTAAATTGATCCGTTGGGATAAAATGTCGAGTAACGCTGATGGAGAATACATCTCTAATTTGAGCGGTTCTAATTGCTCCACCAACCATTTTGAATTCTGGGTATAAAGTGATAAGGGAATTTGCGAAGTTGCAATAGTACAGAGTTTAAGCGGTCTAGAAAACCGGACAATTTTTTCATATAATTGCTGATTTAACGGATCTATATTTTCTAAAATAAGTAATAAGGGAAGATTTGTCTTATTTCGTAAATAATGGAAATAACTCCATAGTTTGGTCATACTTTTGATATAGGTAAATTTAGTGGAATGTGAATGCGCGTATATTTCCACTAGTAAGCGCAGATTTTCGCTTGGAGATTTCACGGCGAGATCTAAATAAAGGCTGATGAATTTCTGCTCAAGATCTGCTTTCAACAGGTTTAATAAATACTTCGTGAGGACCGTTTTTCCAATTCCTGGAATCCCATATAAATAGACGTTAAGATTGAATTGCTCGTCGGGATTCAAACTATCACGGAATAGATTCCCTAAAATTTTCAATTCTTTCTTCCGATGCAGCAGCTTTGGAGGAATATAGTGAGGATCAAAAAGTGCTCGTGGATATCCGAGTTCTTGCATAATCTCTCACCTAACAAAACTATTTCCTTAAATCCTATTTAAAGTCCCCAATACTGAATGCGCAAAATAAGGGACTAAAAACGCAAAATACGGAACGCGCAAAAGTCGGGAAATCCCCTTTCCCTTATGGTGTCCAATGGAGCAGAAAAACATTCGATTTTAGAGTATTTTTTATTTTTGGGATTCAATTCTAGCACTTGAAAAAAAATATTTATCTTATGATAGCGTATTATTTTATGTCAGTTTATGCGATATGACCCTTTCAATTTGAAAATTATAATCTGTCAATTAAAAAAAATGGAAGATTACGCTATTCTAGTAGAGTAGAATAGAAGGATTGTGAGTAAAATTGGATGATAATTTATCGGAACAAAAGAAGGAAGAACTATCAGAACTACTACGCAAATTGGAATCGCGGACCGAACTCGAGGCCTGTGCTGTAGTTAGTAAAGAGGGACTCCGAATAGCCTGTGCGGTAGGTGCAGATTTGGATGCGGATGTGTATTCGGCGGCAAGCGCAGCCCTAGTTAATTTAGGAGAAACCACCTTAAGACAACTCCGCCATGGTAATTTGATTGAAATCATTGTTCGAGGGGACGATGGGTATACTATTTTAACAAGTGCCGGACCTGGGTTTATGATTGTCGGGTCCTGCAGAAATATGTCCCGCCTCGGCTATTACTTAGCCCTACTTCATAGATTCTCGGCTAAAATTGCCGAAACTTTAGGGATTGCCATAGAGACTCCTAAACCGGTGGTTGCAGCTCGTCCAGCCCCTATACCTGCTATTGCAGGACCCACTGCTGCATCCTTACTAGAAACAACGAAAGCCCCCATGAGACCCCCAGTTAAAACCCCGACTCCTGCACCTAGGCAACCCCCTCAGCCTACCACCATAAAAACGCCGCCTCTGTCACAGGTGAAAGGCGAACCGATGAGGAAGGATGTAATATCAGAAGCGTTAGAAATTCTTACTCCCAGTGAAGAGCCTGAAACTATTGAGATCATGGAACCGGATTCAATATCCCTTCCTAAAGCAGAACCTAAAGAGGTACCGGCGCCTATTCCTATAGAAGAGGAACCCGAACTTATTCCTATGGATGAGGAACCCGGATCCATCCCTCTGAAAAAGCCTGCAGTTGCTACAGAGAGTGTGAATAAAGGGGCTTTGTTTGAAGCGCTCCAAGCACTAGGCACCGAAAAGACACCCACACCGCCACCTGCAACGCGACCTGCCCCATCTCCCCCGGTTCCTGCAGCACGATCAGTTCCCGCTCCAAAAGCAGACACTAAAGCTCTTATGAATGCGTTGAAACCCCAACCCACAGCAAAACCGGAACCACCAAAATCAAGACCAGCTCCTTTTGTACCTCAACAACCCGCTGCAAAACCAAAAACCGAACCTGCTAAGGCACCTTTTACGGCAAAACCCGCCCCCTCGAAGGGAGAAGCAGCTGATGATGATCTGTTTAAGATTTCTGATAAAGAAGCCGTATTAGAAGCACTAAAGGTTCTTGGATGGGAAGAACCCGAAGATAAAGGTAGTAAAAAATAGATCCTTTTTTATTTATTTTTGCTCACTTTGTAAAATTAGTATTATTCCCTTACGCCCCTGAGACTTTTGGAGGACTTGGGGACGAGAGGGGCTTCCTTTTTTAAAAAAAGGGCAAATTTCGCTGTGTTAAAGATAAAAAGAAATATATATGACTTAGATTTCGCCGCCTGGCATAACAACAAAGCCTTTCTCGGGGGAGATTTCAAACGGATACCGTTTTAAGGAATGCGCAGTTCCTCTCATTTTACGTACAATCAAAGATCGGCGCAGTTCTCCAGAAATTTCTTCTAAGAATAAAAGAACTACACCTTGGGCTATGAATTCTTCAACACCATAGCGCGTAAAAACTTCCCCAACTGCCACTTCCGAAGTCATAAGAGAAGTGCATTTGATTTCCCGAAGCAGGGCTGATAATCGGAATATAGCGGTTCGAATATTAGCTGTGCCTTCAAATTGAATCCCAAGACCGGCAATCGAATCAATTACAATTCGTTTGGCATCTATTTCTTTAGCCGTGCGATAAATTTCTTGGGCGAGTATATTGACGTCAAAGCCTCTGCGTAATGCGAACTTTTCACCTGTAGGTAATCCTGCTTTACTTGAGGCCGCATCAACAATAGCCAGTTTCTTTTCTTCCTCTAATTTTCTAAAGTCCCATCCAAATAATAAAGATTCACGACGTAATTCGGCAGGCATTTCCTCTAAGGTAACGAAGACCCCAGGTTCATCATACTCAACAGCACCTTGATAAAGAAACTCCATACAAAAAATTGTCTTTCCCTGCCGATCCGGCTAAAAGGACATTGGAGCCTTTAATAAAACCTCCATTTAAGATCTCATCGAGACCTGAAATGCCACTCTTCACTCGTTCAATCATAATCTTACCTCTTTTACATTACATTAAAACCGAATAATTCACTCCCTTTTATCACATCTGTGAATTTAATCATTTCCAGATCAATAATATCCGGATCATGACGGAGTTCTGAAGCAAATTCTTCTAACTCCTCTTCCGTTTTTACAAAAAGAACCCCGTATAATACGGTCCCATCTTCAGCCGTTGCTAGAAAACAGAAATTTGGCTTTTGGGCAAATTCTTTGCCAATTTCTACGGTTCGTTTTACACTGATGTCTTTTACGATATGGTCGCCGACCTTTATTTTAATTAAGGCACAGAGTGTATACCCTAACTTCGTCGCGGACAATAAAATGGTGAATTTCTTGATGAGATTTGCATTTTTTAATTTCTTAATCCGAAAATGGACGGTGGTATCCGGGATTTGTAGATTCTCTGCAATCTTTGTATATGCTATTCGCGCATCTTCTAGTAAAAACTGAATAATCTTTTGGTCAATCTCATCGAGTTCTTCCATTATTTACCACATACTAGAGTTTTATCGTGTCCTTTCCCTGAAATTTCATTGTTGAAACCTTGATTGCGAAATTCACAATATAAAGAAATTATTAATTATAGACTTTTTAAAATTTCGCAATTCTACGTTGCTCTTTTTTAGAAGTCCTTAATATGTTTTTTTGTCATTGTTCAAATCGAAACCTAAGAAATTATGTGAGGAAAGGGAAAGGGAGGTGGCTAGATGGCTAATCCGTAAATAGGCGAGCTAATAAATCAATTTTTTATGATTATTGATCGAATCGTAGCCCAAGGGCTTTCTGGATAATGGTAGTAAACCCGAAGCTCGAAATAATATACCACGAAACATACCCGAGAGGATAGCCCATGGGAATATAGACCCCCACAGGACCACGAATGAACATGTTTAGAAGGGGGACCTCGCCGATGTTAAAGGGAAACATCGCACAAGTCGCATTGCCAAAATAGCTACTCAGGAAAATATAGAGAATTAAAAACGGGACAAAGTAGACTGCCATGGGTTTCAAGCGCTGTTTCATAACCGTTCTGGTAATTTTTTCGATATATTTCTGTTTGCGCTTCAATTTGATAGCGCCTTTTTTATCCCCCGTTTGCTTGACTTCCTTCTCTAACTCCTTAAATTTCTTGATTTCTTTGGAATATCGAGCGAGGCGCTTTACATCCATCACTTTAATAGAAATGATGCTGCTAGTCATGGTTAATGCAAAGGAAATTCCGAGAATGGCTAAAGAAACCAGGTAGTAGGGAGCGCTCTTAAAAAAGGGGGCCCCGAGTAGCTCACGCGTATAAAATTGGGGCCAGAGAATATAATGTAAAAAGGTATAGCTTAGACCCCAGGTAGATACCCAAAAGAAGACGTAACCTCCAATACCCTCCAAAAAAATCTTCTTCTTGCCACCTAATGTCGTAATTTGTTGTTCATTTAATCGCCATGCCAGAAGAAAATAATAAGGTATTAAAATCCCCCATCCAAACGCTACACCAAACGCTTGTGCATGTCCAAATCCAAAAAAATAAGCAAGAATCGTCAATAAATTACATACTAGCGTAGAGATTCCTGCAAGTAAGACCTTCGAATAATAAATTTTCTCTTTAAATTCCACCGAAATACATGCTCCAACTTTTTATTCGTCTAGCACTTTAAATAATGAAAAGATCACCGACACCATATTCGATGTAAAGATTTTTTATGAATGTTATGCCTTAGAAAATAAGGCAATTAAAATATTTGTTTTTACGATTTGAGAATTGTATGGCGGAAATGTCTTCGTTTGATATAGCGGCAATTGTTTCGGAATTAAAACCACAGTTAGTAGATGCTTGGGTTAGTAATGTCTATCAAATAGATTCGATTTTTACGATTAAGTTTCGGACGAAAGTGGGAAATATCGAGTTATTAGTAGAACCGCAAAAGAGAATCCATTTAACGAAATATGAACGCGCGAAGCCGAAACTTCCTTCTAAATTCTGCATGACCCTGCGAAAATATCTTCGGAATCAGCGGATTATAGCGCTTAATCAACATCAATTTGACCGAGTGGTGGTTATTGAAGTGGGAAAGTTTGTTGCCGAAGAGAATCAACGAGTTACGCAAAATAGATTAGTGGTAGAACTTTTTGAAAGAGGCAATCTAGTTCTTCTGAATTCGGAAGGGAAAGTAATAATTGCGTTAGATTATCGAACTATGCGGGATAGACGTATTATCCCTAATCGCGAATTCAATTTTGCTCCGTCTCGGGGGCTAGATATCAAAAATTTAACACCTACGGATTTGAAAACTATTTTGGATAATAGTGACCAAAATTTAATCCGAACCCTTATTACCAATTTAAATATTAGCCCCATTTATGCAGAAGAAATATGCTTTCGCGCCCAGGTGGATAAAAATATAGAAGTTAAGGAACTTAATCCCGAAAAAATAGAGACCCTTTTTAGTATTATTAAAAAAATTGCCACAATATCTGCTGAAGCTACCTTAAACCCGAGCATTATTCAAACGGATTCGAAGGAAATTCTAGCCCCTTTTGATTTAATGCAATTCGCTACGGCTAAGAAACGAGTTTTTAAAACCTTTAATGAGGCCGCTGATGAATTTTTTAGTTTAAAAGAAGAACTGAAGGTTAAAGTGGAAGAAGTTAAAGAGAAGAAAACAGAATTAAGTAAAAATGAAAAAATTTTAAGAAATCAACAAATGGCAATGGAGCAACTTGAACGCAGTGCCATTCGAAATAAACGATTGGGGGACCTATTATATCAATATTTTCAGGAAATAGAGGAAATTCTCACATCGATCCAGAAGGCGCACAATAATGGGCGATCCTGGGAAGAAATAACAGAAATTTTTCAGGAAGCTAAAGAGAAAAACATTAAATCCGCCCAGTTTGTTAAGAAAATCAATTATAATGAGGCTAATTTAATTCTCATCGTGGAAGGTGAGGACTTTTCTATTGATTTTAGGAAAACCGTTATTGATAACGCCAATTATTTTTACAGTCAAGCTAAAAAAGCTGCCTCAAAGTTGCGGGGGGCTAAGAAAGCATACGAGCAAATTTTAAAACAGAAAGACACCGTGGAATTAGAAGCCCAAACTATGGCTAAAGAAGAAAAAAAACTTCTCATAAGACGCGAAAAGCGGTGGTATGAAAAATTTCACTGGTTCATATCATCGGATAACTTTCTGGTAATAGGAGGACGTGACTTAAAAACCAATGAATTGATTGTGGCCAAATACATGGATACTCAAGATATTTTCTTCCATGCGTCTTTTCAAGGCGCTCCAGTGGTAGTCATAAGAAGTGAAGGAAAGGCAATTCCCGAACAAACTTTGACAGAAGCTGCCCAGTTTGCCGTGACTTTTTCAAAAGCATGGAAAGCTCAATACGGGCAAGCGGATGTCTACTGCGTAAATGCCGACCAGGTATCCAAATCGCCGCCCTCAGGAGAATATGTAAGCAAAGGGTCTTTTATTGTTCGGGGTAAACGGCGAGAATTCAATAATACGCCACTTAAGCTGATGATTGGTGTAAAATGTGAGGATAAATTCGCACTCCTTATGGCTGGGCCGCCTTCGGCTATTCAAAAGCACACCAATTTATGTATAGAAATAAAATTTGGAGAGAAATCAAGTGCAACACTTGCTAAACTCATTAAAAGTCGCTTCTTAAAAGCCTGTACGGATGACCATCAGAAAAAGTTAATCCAAAATCTCCCGCTAGAGGAAATTCAGCGTAGTTTCCCCGGTGGAATGGGGGATCTGATTGATTAACGGACTGAAAAATACTTCATCAGTGTTAAGGCGGTGAAAGGTTTTTCAATCTTTAAGCTTATTTTACCGCGATGCTTAAAAAAATTAAAGAAAAGTAAATTTACCGAAACGATTAAAAAAAAATACTGACTTAATAAGTTGGAAAAAAAAACCCTTTGTGTGGGTGAAATACTTGAAAAAGAAGGATTTATCAGTTCGGGATATCATGAACAATGAAGTAATTACACTTCCCTCCACCGCGACAGCGCAAGAAGCTGCAAAATTAATGCAAGAAGACGAAATTGGGTCGATTATCATCGTTGATCCCAATGATAAGTATAAACCTATTGGGATCCTCACTGAACGGGATATGAGTAACAGGGTCGTGGCTGAAAATAAGTTAGCGAGCAAGGTTAAATGTCTAGATATCATGTCAAGTCCACTTAAATCCATTTCCCCTACCAAAACCCTCACCGACGCTATGCATCAAATGGCTTCGCAGCACATTAAACGGTTAATAGTTATGGAACATGAATCGCGAAAGATGGTAGGAATAATTTCTCAAAGTGATATTCTTGAAATCGCCCCGTATTTAATAGAAGTGCTGCAGGAAATAGCTGATGCCGCGAAAACAGACTATAAAACAGAATATTTTGCAGGATACTGTGATGAATGCGAAAATTGGAGCGATTTACTGGCAGAACTCGATCACCGCTTCATTTGCCCGGACTGTATCCAAGACGTTAAAGCAGAAAAAACCGAATTTTAAAACCGAAGGATGTGAATAGGGTGAAAATTACCGAGATATTACAAAGTGAAATCAAATTAACTATTGATAAAAATCAATCTATAACGGATGCCTTAAACTTAATGGATAAAAATAATTTGTCTATTTTATTATGTACCAGCAATGAACAATTAGCTGGGATGATAACCGAGCGCGATATCGCAGAAAAATTGGGATCAAGTAAATCCAAACAATTATCCCCCTCCCAAATTCATGTTTCCGGGGTAATGACTTATAATCCCAAAGTAATTTCGCCGGATACCTCTGTCGAAGAGGCCGCAGAATTAATGGATCGCTTTAAAATAACCGGATTACCCGTGCTGAAGGATAAAACTTTAATCGGGTTTGTTTCCCAGAATGAAATTATTAGCCTTTGTATTAAATTTACTATGATTAAAGCAAAGGACTTAATGTTACCCATAAAAATAGAAGTCTCAGTGGAAGATCGGTTAGTATATGCTAGAAAACTCATGTTTGAGAATAAGTTTGGGAGTTTATTGGTGATCGATGGTGGGAAAGTCGTAGGGGTCGTTTCGGAAGGGAGTTTAGCAAGATCTTTTGCGAATTTCCGTGAGACTGTTCCAGCTAAACATCAAGAAGAGCGAATTCGCTATCTTTTGGTTCGAGATGGGATGAAGCAATTGGATGCCTATTTAACTGTAGAATCGTCAATAGCGGATGCGGCAAAGATGATGTTAGAAAAAGGCGTGAGAGCATTACCTATCATAGATGAAAACGAAAGGCTACTTGGAATTGTTACCAAAGGCGATTTAACCCGATTTATTGCCAGAGGGTTCAAAATTCAAAAGGAGAAAACTATTATTTCTGAGTAAAGTGAGTAAACTAGTCAATGATGGATCATAAATCGACTTCTGTTGAACTCGTTATAAAAAACGCCAAAATTTTTTTTAATCAACAGATCATTGAGGGAGGAGTAGCGGTTGATAAGGGGAAAATTGTCAGGATTAGTAAAGACTCCCAATTACCTTCCGGTGAAGAAATACTCGATCTTAAACGTCAACTCATAATTCCCGGTGTCATTGATATCCATGCCCACTTACGGGATTTAAATTTTAGTGGAAAGGAAGATTTCTATACAGGTACCTGCGCCGCCGCAAGTGGCGGAATTACTACCGTTATCGATATGCCAAATACAAACCCTCCCACCATTTCCGCTCAACTAATGGAGCAAAAAATCGCGCTCGCTCGAAAAAAAATTATTATTAATACTGGGTTTTATGCCGGCATTCCTAATACCTTAGATGAACTACCTTCTCTTGTGATGAATGGCGTTTTCGGTTTCAAATTGTATCTTACTAATTCTTTGAGTCTATTTGATATCGAAAATGCGGCGTTACTCCAAAAGCTGCTTCGAAAACTCAAAGAAATCAGCTATCCGCTTTTAATTCATGCGGAGAGAAAACAAGATATCGAAAAAATTTTATTACAAAAAAAAGAGGAGCAATTAACTCCTGAAGCGCTCTATCTTGAAAGTCATTCTGCGGAAATTGAAAAACATGCTATTGAATATATGATTGGATTAAATCGCTCTATTAATACCCAATATCATTTTTGCCATGTAAGCACTGCGTCTGGAGTGGAGCAAATTCGGCAAGCGAAGGATCAAGGCAGTAATATTTCTGCAGAGGTTACGCCCCATCATCTATTTCTCACTGAAAATGACCTGAAAGTATACGGTAGTTTTGCAAAAATGATTCCGCCTCTACGCGCCCCTAGTCACGTAACGGCGTTGTGGGCGGGATTACGCGAGGGGACCCTTGACATTATTGCCACGGATCATGCCCCTCACATGCTTTCCGAAAAAAATTGCGAATTTTCAACTGCTACTAATGGAATTCCGGGATTTGAAACTTTATTACCTCTGCTATTTACGGCTATATCTAATAAACAACTGAGTTTATCCCGTGCGATTCAAGCCCTCTCCGAAAATCCAGCCAAATTCTTGCATTTGTCCCATAAAGGAAAAATTGCTGTGGGATTTGATGCTGATTTAACGGTTATCGACCTGAAAAAAAGAAAAAAGATTGACGCCACGCAATTTTATTCAAAGGCAAAATATTCTCCTTTCGATGGACACGAGGTAATAGGAAGTCCAACCATGACGATTATCGATGGAAAAATTATTATGCGAGAAGGCAAAATCATAGCCCCTCCGGGATCTGGGACAATTATCCAACGGCAATTCTGATGAGAGGAATCACGATGCCATCCTTCGTATGTGATGCAATGTTGGGGCGTTCTGCACGATTCTTGCGTTTATTTGGTTGTGATACGTTATACAGCAATACTTATACTGATTCCGAATTACTTGTTATTGCCTCCGAGCAAAACCGAATACTCCTCACTCGCGATATAAAACTCCATCAACAAGCGGTAAAAATGAAAATTCCCTCGCTCTTACTCCAAGAAAAGGATTACCTTGATGTCATGGCAACGCTCGTACTGGAGGGGCTTCTACATTTAGAATTAGATCCGTTCCACTCTCGGTGCGCTTCATGTAATGCAGAAATTACGCCAATTCCCAAAGAACAAGTTAAGGGAAAGATTCCAGATAAGACCTATGCCATGTTTAATGAATATTGGATTTGTACCAATGCAACTTGTGGAAAAATTTATTATGAAGGAAAGCATTGGACTAATATCAATAAAGCTTTTGAACAAATTAAGAAAAAAATTGAAGAAAGGAAAGTCAAAGAACCTAAACTATGATAGTATTAGCGATATTAAGCGAAGGTGAGGAATATGTTTTCTTTAGAAGAAGGAGAATTTGCGATAAAGTTAGCACGCGAGGCCGTGAAAACATTTATTGAAAGGGGAACAAAAATCGATCCGCCCTCCGAGTTTCCAGAAAATTTTAAGGAAAAATGTGGGGTTTTTGTCACGTTAAAGACCATGACAAAAATAAAGAATAAGATTGAGAAAAACCTCAGGGGGTGCATTGGATTTCCGTACCCCACTCTTCCACTAATTGAGGCAATAATTGATTCAGCCATCAATTCTGCCACTCAAGATTCTCGTTTTTATCCCCCTTTTGGTCCAGGACCCGTCAACTCCGAAGAGTTAGAAAAAATTGTATTTGAAGTGAGTATCCTTACCCCTCCTCAGCTCCTTCAAGTGAAAGACCCCAAAGAATACCTCCTCAAGATAAAAATTGGACGGGATGGTCTAATTGCTGAACGGGGTCCTTTTAGAGGGCTGCTCTTACCCCAAGTACCGGTCGAATGGAAATGGAAGGTCGAAGAATTCCTCGAACATACCTGCAATAAAGCTTTCATCCCTGCAGATTGCTGGAAAAAACCAGATACGAAAATTTATACCTTCCAAGCGATCATCTTTGAGGAAGTAGAACCCCTCGGAGAAATACGCCGTAAAGAGATCGGCGAAGAATAAGTGAGGGTTGTAAAAATGGGACTGCCTGATTTTGTCTTAAAAAAGAAAATTCAAGAATTTGTTGAGGAGGATCTCGGATTCGGGGATATTACGACTAATGCTATTATAAAGGGGGTTGGCCCTAACGGAAAGGCATATATTCTGACACGAGAGGAGGGTGTTATTGCAGGTCTCGAAGAAGCAACCGTCCTTTTTGATTTATTTCATGTAAAAGCTCATTCGAAAAAAGAAGACGGAGCCAAAATTCAGGCAAAAGAAATTGTCATGGAATTGGATGGACCTCTTAAAGGAATTCTAGCGGGCGAACGAACTGCCTTAAATTTACTTATGCGAATGAGCGGCATCGCCACTGCCACCAGTAAGTTATTAGAGAAAATCCGTCCAGTGAATTCCACCGTCAAAATCGCCTGCACTCGTAAAACTACCCCCGGCTTTCGCTACTTTGAAAAAAGAGCGGTCGAATTAGGAATGGGCGATACCCATCGTCTGCGATTAGATGACATGGTATTGATTAAAGATAACCATCTCAAGATAATTCCTGATATTCCCAAACTCATCAAACAGATCCGCAATCAAGTCAGTTTCAGTAAGAAAATCGAACTCGAGGTTACATCCACCGAACAGGCGCTCATAGCCGCAAAAGCCGAAGTGGATATCCTGATGCTCGATAATTTCTCTGTCTCGAATGCGAAAAAAACTATCGAGTTACTGAAGCAACAGAATCTCCGCGACCGGCTCCTCCTTGAAGTATCCGGAAATATCACGCCCGAAAATATTTTAGAATATGCAAAATTAGATGTAAATGTCATCTCTTTGGGTTACTTAACGCACTCCGTTAAATCTTTGAATCTGACATTGGATCTGCAATAATTAAGCGAAAATTTTATTATTGACCGCACTTTGAGTAATATAAAAATCCAGTATAATCAGCCGAGATAGCTTAGGGGCGAAGCGGCGGACTGCAGATAGCCCCCAAAATTGCAGTAATCCGCTCAAGGCCGGTTCAAATCCATTCGGAGGAAATCCGAATTGGTGAAAATCCGACTCTCGGCTCTCCAATTTTTTCAGACTTACTGAGAAAGGGGTAGATTGACTTTTTTAATATTCTGAAATTCTTCTTCAACTAATTTATCGATATTATACTTTTTCTCAAGTTCCAGAATCGCTTCTAGTGTGCCATGCGTTTCAGGATACTGCGGAACTGCTCCACAACTCGGAACCGGCATAATAGAGCTGGAATAAAAACCCAGTTTATTACTTAAAGCGATGGTTTCCGTTTTATCGAACCCAATCAATGGTTGAAAAATTGGTATTCTTATCGCTTGATTTAAGACAAAAAGATTATCTAGGGTCTGCGAGGCCACCTGTCCAAGATTTTCTCCGGTAACAATTCCTTTGGCATTTACTTGCGCCGCTAATTTTTCGGCGAGTTGGTACATAATTCGCTTACAAAAGAGACAGGTCAATTTGGGAGGAATAAACTCCTTAATCCGCTCCAAGGTTTGACCATGTGGAGCTACATACAGGGGTATCTCCTCGTAAGGGCTATATTCGAATAATTTATGGAGAACTGCAATCAGACGAGTATATGAGGATTCATTCGTATAAGGAGTAAGGTCGCAAAATAGCGGAATGATATCGCACCCTCGTTTCATCATGAACCATGTCGCTACTGGGCTATCAATTCCCCCTGAAATGAGCGAAACCAATCTTCCTTGCGAGCCGTAAGGCAATCCGGCTACACCTTTTATCATTTGATTGAATAAAAACGCCTGTTTATCCCGAATTTCAATATAAATCGTATGGTCAGGATGGGTGAGATTAACGGAAATTGGTCTATCACCCAAACGCTCTAAGAGCAATGCACCAATTTCTGCAGAGATTTCTTGTGATGAAAAGGGATGTTCTCCGGTCCGCTTCGTCCGGATTGCAAACGTTTCCTTCATCTTAATAGTATCCTGCGCTAATCGCAATGCGGCTCCTCTGATCTCTTCTCGATCACTTGAAATTTGAAAGGCAGGACTTATTGAAACAATCCCAAAACATTTCTGTAATTCTTCAATCGCTTTCTGTAAATCTGCGGTATATAAAAAGAGGCGCCCTCGGGTAGGAAAATTAATTAATGATTCATACGGGATCTTCTTTCGCCCTAACATTTGTCGAATCCGCTTTGATAAAATTCTCTCCAATCGCCCTCTTACTTTAGTACTCTTTAACCCAATTTCCCCATAGCGTATGATTAATAGGTTGAATAGAGCATTTTGCATCCAGAGCTAACTCCTAGGTCCTTATGGAAATTTCTAATTTATTAAAATGGGATACATATTTTAAAAATAAAAAGAATCTTTTATTTTTAGAGATTTAGGAAGTGACCATTGTGGTAAATCTAACAGATCAGGAAAAAGAACGATATGCCCGGCAATTAATTATTACAAAATGGGGTGAACCCGTTCAAGAAAAATTGAAGATATCCACGATTGCCATTATTGGAGTGGGCGGATTAGGGAGTATTACTTCGCTCTACGCAGCGGCAGCAGGCATCGGACGAATTAAACTGATAGATGGCGATACGGTTGATTTATCGAATTTAAATCGGCAAATTGTTCATTTCACCCCCGATATTTCTAAAAAGAAAGTAGAATCCGCCAGCGAAAAATTAACGGCCTTGAATCCTGAAATCACGATTGAACCGTATAACATCACCGTTACCGAAGAGAATTTAGGGGGGCTGATTAAGGATTGTACCGTAGTCTTAGATTGTTTAGATAATTTTAAAACCCGATTTTTGTTGAATAAGACCTGCATCGACCTCAAAATTCCTTACGTGCATGCCGCTTGTTATGCTTTTGAAGGGCGCGTCTTAACCATTATACCTGGGGAAGGGCCTTGTCTCCAATGCTTCTATCCCAAAATGCCCCAAGAAATGGGCAGAATTCCAGTCGTAGGAGCTGCCGTTGGAATTATCGGAACCATTGAAATTACTGAGGCGATTAAACTCATTACTGGGATTGGTAAGCCCTTGATTGGGCGTCTCTTAATAATTGATGGGGAAAATATGAATTTCGATATCATTGAAATAAAGAAACATCCCCAATGTCCCATTTGTGGGGAACCTGCGGCAAAACCATCAAAAGGAAAGAAAAGTAAATAGAATAGCTTCTTAAGCAAAGGAATAATATTAATTTATTCCGTTTAAGTTAAATCCCCACAAGCGCAAAAGCTCTCATGCAATAAATCATGCAATTGTTCTAATCCGGAAAAGGGTTCAACGGCGGAGGTCATCACTAAACGTGAAGACGAGGATAGTTCAGCGACTGCCTGATGCGCGATTAAAGCGAGATCTGTAAATGCACCCCGCTGTTCAGCAATAATACATTCCCTAAAATATTGAGAATCCTGAATCATTTTTGCTAATTTTGAATCTTTTGAAAGTAAATCAGCTTTATGAAGGACATAAACCGTATTAATGCCTAATTCGATTTGAACCGCAATGCCTAATAATAAGCCAACAATGAAGTTCGAGGCATAGCGCGTTAATCCGGCATCAATGAGAAAGACTGCTACCGTGGGCGATGTAGCTTGAAGCTTTTGCAAGAAGACTCCCGCTTCTTTAAAGACAAAAGTTTCTAGTTGACCGGGGGTATCGATTAAAATAAAATCGGACTGTAAAGCATTTATCTCTTTAATTATGGTTTTGGATTGTTCCATCATTAGTTCATTGGCTCGAAGCATAGCGCCATTCGGTCCCAACTTTTCTTTCTTCATTATTTCCGAAACCGTAAAATAGGTTCGGATGTCGAAATTAGGCGAATAAGGTAAACATTCTGCCCCTGCATCTAAATTTACATGGCTTACGCTCTGCTGCCTTACTTCTTTTAGCCACATACCATAAGCATTGCACAGACTCGTCTTTCCACTACCGGCTGTTCCTAAAAAGATAATGTTCACAGTTTTCACCTTACTTAATCTTTGCTTTTCATTTTATTTAAATTTTTAAAGGTGAACCGGTATTCTTTATCAGAATAATTCAGAGGTACTGCTATGGAAATTGCTGATAAGCTTATGAAAGCACTTGGAAAATCGAAAGTAAAAATCGATGATTTTCATCTCATCCCCTATTCACGGGATTGGTCACCGCGGGATGCATCGGAAACACACATGCCTCAAATCGTGGTGCGCCCCATTTCCACGGAAGAGGTTTCTCAAATCATAACAATTGCGAATAAATACCGATGCCCTGTAACTACGGTCGGCGGCTTAACGGGCATGGGCGGGGGAGCAGTTCCCACTGAGGGTGGTATTGCCCTTGATACGAAAGGCTTAAACCGTGTTTTAGAGATTGATAAAAAAAATATGACCGTAACTACCCAAGCCGGAATTACGGTGCTCAAAGTAAATGAAGCACTGAATAAAGAAAATCTGTGGTGGCCGCATGATCCCGAATCAAAGCCCTCAAGTACCGTAGGAGCGGCGATAGCGTGCGATAATGATTCCACTTTTGGAATAAAATATGGGAAAATTGGCGATTTTCTGCTGAATGCAAAGGTTGTGATTGGAACTGGAGAGATATTACGGGTTGGGCATCGAAAGGCTCTTTGCACTTCGACTGGTTACAAACTCCATTGGCTTTTAATCGCTTCCGAAGGCACGCTCGGAGTCATCACGGAAGCAACCCTCAAAGTGTTTCTTATTCCGGAAACCAGAACCATTTTAGGGGTGGTCTTTAAATCCATTTCAAATGCGGTGGAGGGCTTGAAGCGCTTACTTCAGGCGGGATTGAGCATTGAAAGTGCGCATATCAATTGTAAAAAGCGTCTTGGATTTTATACGCATGCCTACCGTGATAAACATGGACGCGATCCCGATATTCCGACCTGGGCAGGTGCCGTTTTATTTGTAACTATCAATGGAGATAAGTCTGTAGTGGATTTTTCAAGGGATTATGCTATTGGGTTACTAGAAAAAATGGATGGCGTGCTAATAAAAGAGCAAGATATTTTGGATAGCTGGTGGGCCAGTAAACACACCCTGCAATTCGTTCCCATGAAGCAAAAATGGCCTGATTCACAACGGCAAAAAAAATTTGGAGCCGCAGACCTGGGAATTCCAATTGGGCGTATCGAAGAAGCCTATGAATCGTATCAAAAATTCGCACAACAATTTAATCTTGAAATTCTGGGCATGTGTGTTTACAACGAAAGACCTAACCGAATCAGTCCCAGTATCAGTTTCGCCGTATTTGTGGATGATTCGAACCCCGAAGAAGTCCGTAATTTTTATCAATATGTCCGGGAGATGTCTAAAATGGCAATAGAATTAGAGGGCACTATGAGTACCTATATTGGCGATGGAGATCGCTTAGGAGGATTCAACCGGTTAGAACACGGAAGTGCGCTGGATTACATGCGAAAACTCAAAACCCTCTTCGATCCTAATAACATCTTAAATCCAGGTAAAAAATTTGAAAGCAAATGGATTAAATAAGAAAAATATTTTTCTTAGAAAATAAAGATTTAGGCACGGTAACAAGGGCAAATACGCTTGGAAAGGCGTTCAATTTTTAAAAAAAGTGAAAAAAAGAATTAGGCAAGGCACTGGGCACAGCGACGCTGGGGGATTGGTAGATATTTTCGGGAGGGGATGATGGTGAAGCACCCTCGGCACACAAAGAAGTACTCGGATGCTTCGGGTTGCGGTACCTTCATCAAGGCGGGCGTGTAGCAAGGGCGGTTGTGGGTCAGTGGTTGTGGTTCTGCTAGGGTGCGTCGCAGGGTGTGCGCTCCTTGGGCGGGAGAGGGGGCGGGTGGCGGGGGGATCGGAGTCGGGATGACGAAGGGGATTAGTTTAGATACTAGTTGAATGCTCGGCGGGATGAGGAAATAGAGGGTGACCGGTCGCCCCCGGTGGAATGAGATGGGGTGGTAATTCTGCACCATTTTTAAACCGATGAGGTAATCTAAACACTCGATCAAAGTCGTTCGGGGGGTGTGGCAGAGCTGGGATAATCTGCTGGCGGAAATGGGGGATTTGAAGGCTAGAAAGGTGAGTAAATCTGTCAAATAGTCATATTTTGCTTTTCTGCTCTCGTTTTGATATTCTAATTCTTGTGTGTTTTACATAATTTTAAAAAGTGAAGGGGTTATTTATAAAGTCTACCGACTTAATAAGGTTAAGAAGTTAAAGTTATGGAGAATCTCTTTAAAGGTACAATTTTCATATCGAAGATTGTCCCATATACCCTTAAATAGCGGGGAGTCCTTGTAGAAGGGTAGAGGTCTTGGAATATGAGCCAAAAAGAACAATTATTACGGGATTTCCCGGGATAATATACAGCGGTTCCCCTTGCCCTTCATCAGCGAGTCCGACACATTGTCATGAGGTTTAACCTTACCGACGAATTAGAAGACTCCCTCTTGGAGATCGAGGCATTCCTTCCCGAACGGGCGGCGAACCTTTATCTTAAAGTCCTTGAGACGGTTTTATCTGAAATTTAATCTTCCTTCTCTCCCCTTTTTTCTCGCGACGACATTATGAGATGTCTGGAATGGAAGGGAAAAAAGGTCATTATTGCCATAAGGATTTTCCATCGGGCGATCCTGCTCGAAAAATTTTTTTTTACAGAAAAAGGGGGAATTATTTGTGCCGTTGTGCATCTCGCATCTCGCGTTTTTTGCAAACGTGGGAAGATGCCGCTACACTCATTTACGCGAAAAAAGGGGTCCAAAAACTCCTCGCCCCCCTCGGGATAAAACGGTCGGAATGGTGGGTGAAGCTGGTCAATGCCGTCTGGTCAGTCCTGATTACTTACGCCATAACCAAGGGGATTGATAAGATTACTAATGCACTCGTTGGCACGGCGGCGCGCTCCCTAACATCTGTGAAGACGCTCCTCGAGAGGGGCTATACTCCCAACGCGAAGAATGTTCGGTTAACCGCTGATGACATCCAGTGGTTTGTGGAACAGCCGGTGATGCAGCGGTTCCTTGCTTTTCAAAAGAGCACGTGGAAGGCGTTCTTCATTAAATTCAGACCGTGGCAGGAGCAACTCAAAATGCTTTGGGAAGTCGGGGCGCTTCGCGCCTTCAAAGCAAGTGCTTGGCTGAACTACTTACGCGCAGGGTTGTATATTGCAAAAGCGGCGGTCGGTGGGCTCATGTCTCCAACGGAATGGGTGGAGCTGATATATTTCATCGCAATGGGCAAGCAGTGGGGTTTTGATTCCGAGCTCGCCAATTTCATGTGGAACTGGGGCGACAGCCTCTTCTTCCTGTGGTGGTTCACTGAGGAGACGACCATCGGGATGTTCAAGGCCATTTTCATTGGGACACAAGGGGACTACTCCTACTTTGCCGACTTCGGGTGGTGAGTTTTTATAGGAAACTTTCTATATATAGGTAAGAAGGTAAATTGCTAGGAAGGTATTGGAAGTGGTGAGATGCAGACGAAAGGAATGAGTGTTCTCCTAATAATCACGTTCCTTTTGCCCCTGCTCCCTCTCAATCGCGGGCAGGCGCTGTTAACGGTCGCAGAAGAGCCGTCCTCGGAGCTTGTAGCCTACCGAACCGTCCCCTTCTACTTGGGCGGGAGCGGCACCTACTTCGATCCTGATATGCCTTTGCTGGATCTGAACCACGACGGAGTCCAAGATTTAGTATTTGTGCAGCAGAACCCGGACTACTTCATCGCCATGAATACTTCGGGAGAAACCTACTGGACGATTCCTTTCACAGAAGAGTATCTTTTTTCAGGGGATTTTGATCGGGATGGGTATCTCGATGACATAATTTCTTATGTGCCCTTCTTGTATTCCACGTTCCCTAAAGCCTGGAATGAATCGGGAGAACGGATCTTCACAGACAAAAATAACACTATTAATTATGCACCTTGTCCAGTGAACGACGTAATAGCTGATTTTAATGGAGATGGGTATTTTGATGATTTCTCCTTCGGATTTGTAAATGCCACGGGGAATTATTATTCCGCATCGAATTTTCTTTCACGGAAATCGTTATGGAACATCTCGCTGAATGACGAGCTAGTCGTAACGCGTCTGCCATGTGACTTGACCAACGCCGGCTTGTTAGACACTATTTTTTTGGACACAACGGGGAATATGTCTTTTGCAGTAGGGCGCAATGGATCCTCCCTTTGGACATTTCAAGGTGGCGGGTGGCGGGATGGTATGTCTCGACCTGCTTGTATAGGGGATATCGACCATGACAATTACGAGGATGACATTATCCTCATTTCGCCGTGGAACAACTCCCTTTTCGCCTTGGATAATAGTGGTTCGGTGTTATGGAATTTCTCATCAAATAGTGCGATTTTTGTAGAGGCGTGCGATTATGACAATGATAATTTCAAGGATGAGGTATGCGTCCTCGAATCCACAAAACTTTTAGTTCTAGATGAGTTGGGGAGCATAATATTTCAAGTTTCACTCAATGAAACATTTCAAGTGCTGATGTCGGATGTCAACAAGGATGGTTTACTTGATTTTCTCATTTCTGGGATGCACTTGGTGATCATTAACCATTCCGGGACATTTTTAGGGGTCGGTGGATATGGGTCACACACCCCGATTACCGTGGCGGACTTCAACGGGGATAAGGTCGCCAAAGAATAGCTGTGGTGCATCGATGGGGCGATGGTCATCTTCCAGTGGGAGGTGCCAGAGGATGGGACGGATGGGGAGATCCCCTTTGGAACATTTGTGCTTATGGTAGCGATTGTTGGTAGTTTGGTTCTAATTCGGCGACGGTTTGGCGCGAATTACTCGATTCGGCATTCCTCTTATCGCAATCTATAAAGAAGGTTTTGAAAATCTTTCATCGACCGCTTTTTAGATAATACAATTCAAAATTTGCGCAAATTTAGTCAGTACTCTTAAATACAACCCTTCATTATATGATGTATGGCGTGGTGGGATTTTATTGCTTATTTCTTCTATGGGTTCCAAATCGACAATGCGACGCTAACCACCTTAGTGAAAAAGGAGGTGCGGCCTCCGCAAAAATGGGGCGATCTAACTTATTGTGAAGGTAGAATAAATGAGAAATGGGAAAGAAAAAAAAAACCAGCTATGCTTAAGGATCTTTAGAAAAAATGAGAAGGACTTCCGGGCTTTTATAATTATTTTGGACACACTCCATCGGTTGGATATATCTGATCCTGAGATATCAATCGACCTCAATAAAATACGAGAAGCGGAATGGGATATACTCTTGAAAAGAGTCTGTGAAGAATATCACAATACCAAACTGTCACCTCAATATTATTTTGTGAGGGGTCAAGATCGAGGTTTGAGGGCGGCTATTTTCTACGGGCTATATTTCGAGTTAAATGAGGCATTAAGACTAATAAAACGGGATATCGAACTTATAAGGGAGAAGAATGATGATATGGACATGGATATAGGAGATATGACCGAAGATACTTTTATAGAATTCAATAAAGACTACTTCATTTATTACATTCTCTATGGGGGTGGATTAAACACTTTAAGTAAAAAATGGGGGCAGAAAAGTGATCCTGTCTGCCTTGGACAGGAGGACTTGGGAGATGCGTCGCGTTACTTCATGGGAATTCGGGAGAAATTTATTCGGATCGAAACGGAAATGATAACCGGATTTAAGATTAAGAGGGCGAATACTGTGGAATGGGATACTTTACTGGAGAGGAAATGTAGTCAGTATGGAATTGATTGGTATAAACCGCGTCTTGAGGTCCTTCTTTTTGAATAATCTATTCTATTTATTCTATTTCAGTACCGCAATTAGTGCAGAACCTTGCTCCCTCATCGATTTTGCTACCACAAGCTGGGCACATCTCTCCTGCCTCAATATTCGTCTCCGAGGGAGGCTTGGTTTTCCCAGCGGGACTTGAAGATGGTTTT
>CAYGYC010000007.1:0-7879 GCA_964353755.1 uncultured archaeon
GATTTAGAAGAGGGACGAAAGTATCTCTATGCCTTATCCGAAGGCGCAGGGACAATAGGAGCAGTCCTATTCGACCAATATTGGCTCTCTTTCTATATGTCCGGAGGTATTGGATTCTCCACCACGGTAGCCTCTGCCGCATATTGTGGAAATGTGCTCGAAGAATTTGTGGAATCGTTAACAGAGATGCTGCATAAATATACGAAGAATGTGAAGCGGATCCCGCCGAAATGGGACACAATCCGCTGGTTTGTTGATTTAGTCATTCAATATGGCATGGAATCATACGAAAAGTTCCCGGCTCTTACCGAATTTCACTGGGGCGGGGCTCATAGAATATCATTAATCGGCGATCTCGCGGCTTCGGTGGCAGGACTACTCACTGGATCCGCCACTTTAGGAATCATGTCCATGCACTACGCCATCGGTCTGCTAATGAAGGAAGGCTGGCTCCGAACGGGATGGGCAGGACAGGAAGTGCAAGATCATGTCGGAACACCGTATGCCTGTTCGTCCCGAGTTGAGGAAGGCACGGTGGTCGAATTGCGAGGGATGAATAATCCAGTAGCATCTTATACGGCGGGACACGCAGCTGGATATGTAGCTGCAGCAGCAGGGTCGATGATTGGCCGTGGTGCCTCCTTTTCTACCAGTCCTATCGTGAAAGTTGCGTTCGCCGATCCCCATCTTATTTTCGATTTCAAGCATCCACGACTATCGATCGCCAAAGCCGCCTTACGGCAATTCCAACCTGCCGGAGAACGAGATCTTATTATCGGTGTGAAGTAAGAACAAAAATCTTAGGAGAGTGATCGGATGCCGACTGACAAAGAGATTTATGATGCGATACCTGATTATATTTATTCCAAACCCTATCTACCCTTCTGTTCTTTCATTTGGCGTTTGCTAAGAAAGCAAGGGGGATGGCAAGACTTTTGGGACAGATACGACGATTTTGTAGATGCAACCCTGGACGAACTAGTTATGCGAATGGAAGAAGCCATTGCGATTTCTAAGAAATTGCAAGCGGGGAACCTCCCAAACGCCGATAAAGTTGTATCTTTCTGGATCCTCCCGCCCGTCCTGGTAGTTCGAGCGGACCTCCAGCAAGGGGCTATTCGGCTAATTTATGGGAATTCTGCAGATATTTCATTTATGGCTGCCCATGATCAGGACAAGCAAATCCAATTTGTCATCAACTTCCATTTTGAACAAGGATTAGCGACGAATTATTGGTATATAAAGCCCGGTGATGAGTTTCTTGAGAAACGCCACATGAAATTAGGGACGAAGCTCAAGGATATCCCTAAAGAAATTCCAGACTTTCATGATGCCGGGAATAAGATCTTGGATATCTTGAAGGATATTCGCAATGAACAAGACCCTGAACATGCTAATTCGGCTTATAATGTGTGCATATTTTTACTAAGTGCTGGAACAAATAATGGTGCTTTGCTTAGTAACTATTCCGAGTACAGTTGGATGTGGGAAGGCATTAATTCGCATACTTGGGGTCCTACAATGTCAAAGAAATATGATTTTCTCGCTCCTCTGAGAAAATCTGATTCGGTACAATTTTATGAGCCGTGGCCTCCGATTTTTTACCAATTAACTAAGTTGCCGCGACCTATTTGGATAAAACGGATTGCGGGACTTCTCACAAGCTCTCAGATGTATTTCCAATATATCATGAATCTCAAGGGATTTGATAAATTCGTTCCTGTAAGAGAAACTCTTCTTGAACAATTCGAAGAGGGCGAGCCGTCCCCACAGATGATTTTGAACCACGAGCTCGCACCATTTGGCTATGTCTATCCTAAAGTTAAAGGACCACGGATTCATTACTGGGATTTAGGGCTAAAGAAAGAGGATGTACTCAAAGGTTTTCTCACGAATATCGCCTTTGACAAGAATTATGAGAAATTTAATGAATCCAATTTGCTGAGTATAGGACATGGCTTGGAAACGGAAGCCATTAAAAAGGATGAGGTCTGAAGAGGGATAAAAATTGGTAGATGAAGATTTTATTATTGTGAAAGGATTATTCAAAGAATTTGAGCGCGGTGAACCAGCTTATCAAAATGTCAGCTTTACCATTAAAGAGGGGCATACCTTTGGGATTTTAGGCAAAAGCGGATCCGGGAAGAGCTCATTAATGCATGCGTTGCGGGGCACGCCCGAATATCGACCAACCAAAGGAACGGTGACCTATCGCATTTCGGCATGCTCCAATCAAAATTGCTCGTATGTAAATTACCCCTCGTTAGTGGGAACAGCATGTCCGCGATGTGGAGAAAAGCTGGTGTTAAAGGAACTAGATTTTTGGGAGGAAGCCGGAAAGAATTCGGCGGTTTTTCGAGCCCTTTATAACCAGATTTCAATCATGTTACAAAGAACTTTTGCTCTATTTGGTGAATTACCGGTTCTGGCAAATCTGTTAGACGCCTTGGAACGTGCGAATATTCCGGAAAGGCACCGGGATGGGAAAGCCGCTAATCTCCTAACAAAGGTAAAAATGGGACATCGGGCTCTTCACATTGCTCGAGATTTATCAGGCGGGGAAAAGCAGCGGGTAGTGTTCGCCATGGCGTTAGCTAAGGATCCCCTCGTATTCCTGGCGGACGAGCCTACGGGGACCCTTGATGTTTTAACCAGTACGGCAATCCATAAGGTAATGCGCGATGCTGTTCGGAAAGACAAAATGACCTTAATAGTCACCTCTCATTGGCCTCACGCCGTAGAAGAATTAACCGAGGAATCTATTCTATTGGAAGATGGGAAGATTGTTCTTCACGATAAATCCGACAAAGTGGCAAAGGAATTCATGAGTAAAGTCGAAGGGGTCGAAACCAAGGAACATGTCTTTGATAAGACGCTTATCTCAGTGAAAAATTGCGTGAAATGGTATTATACATTCGACCGAGGTATTATTAAAGCAGTAGATGGTGTAGATTTGGATATCTTTGAGAATGAGATATTTGGACTAATTGGCCTCTCCGGATCAGGAAAAACTAGCCTGGCACACATGCTAGCCGGCTTGAAAACTATTACCAAAGGACAGATCCTCATTAAATTAGGAGACGATTGGGTCGATATGTCAATACCTGGACCTGGGGAAAGAGGACGGGCCACCAGGTATATGGGCGTTCTGCACCAGGAATATGCCTTATATCCCCACCGTACCGTTTTAGAGAACCTAACGGGGGCAATTGAGTATGCCATTCCTGAGGAATTGAAAACCAATAAAGCCTATGAGGCGCTGAAAGCTGTAAATTTCACAAATGCGGAAATTGAAAATATATTGTATAAATTTCCGGACGAGATCTCCGAAGGGGAACGCCACCGAGTCGCCATGGCGCGAATCCTTATAAAAGAGCCCCGAATTTGCTTTCTTGATGAAGGGACTGGTACGGCCGACCCATTAACACGGATGGAGATTGTCCGATCAATATTCAGCTCTCGCGATATGTTGAATCAAACGTATGTTATTATTAGCCATGATATTGATTTCGTCTTAGCTGCGTGTGATAGGGCAGCCTTGATGAAAGATGGAAAGATAATAAAACTAGGAAAACCAGCAGAGGTCATTGATTATTTCAAAGCACTTGAATCAAAAGCATAGAAGGGAGTGATCAAATGCCAGAAGATGAAGGAGAAGCTTATAAATATGTAGAACTTGAAGGTGAATGGTGGCTCCAAGAAGAGTGGCTTTTCCCTCCAGAAGAAGAAGGGAAAGAGCCAACCACGTATCAGCTGATTCATGATTTTATTATTAATAAAGTAGTTCCAAATGCAAAATGTGTTGATTTATCCTCGCATTTCTTACCACGAACCATCGTTATTGAGTGTGAGCACAAAGGCGAAAACGAGTATGCCCGAATCATTCTCTCGCCCACCGATGTGAGGGAAGGGCGGCCTGATGTGGAACCCGATTTGGTCGTGCATATCAAATATTTTGATTTTTTAAGAGTCTTACGGGGTGATCTCGATATGATGGTGCCCCTTTTTCAAGGGGCAGGTTGGCTAATCGGCAATATTGTAACGGGATTTGATTTAAAGGATTTACTAGATGTTGCCAATGGACGTGATCTAATGCCCAGAGCTAAAGCTTGGCCCATTGGACATCCTTAAAGGAGGAATTGAAGTGAAAACGGATGTTGTAGATATTTATAATGATGAAAGTGAATGCATCGGAAAGGATCTCCCTATTCAAGCCTTTTCACCAATGTATAATCCGTACATAGGAAAAGTAATTCGATTCATTAAACGGACGGCATTCATTTCGCTCGAACAATTGCAGCAAAACTATCAGAAAGGGCGATATGGCGAAATGACCACGATGCGCAAGGATGAGATCCAAATGGAGCAATATATCCGAAAATGGAATATCTTAAAAAATGCTCCTGAGATTGTAGAACGATTGCATGAAAAAATTGCCTTGAATCCGAATTTTAACGACCATGATGGAGCTTGTGAGGTAAAGTTACTGCAGGATGAAAAATTAGTAATGGTGACCTTGCCGGAGCGTCGGGTGGATCTCGCCGCTTCTGCTGCTCCGCTTTACACTATCACCGGCGTAGCCCTTGCCCAAGTAATAACAGAACTTTTTGAGGTCGATATTGAAAAAGATGCGGATGGATGTGCCCTCATTAAAACCGGGATTTTTGGGCGCTTCCCACAAACGAAGGAATTTGGCTCCAACTCACCGATTTTTTCCTTTATGAGCTCTCCGCAAACAGAGGAAGGGATAGGGACGCTCTTTCGTTCGATGATGATAAATCACGTCGTAGCGCTCGCGAAATACCGAACCTTTGATGCCGTTGCACTCGCCTCTATATTAGAACAGGCTGGGCAATATGAAATGGGAAATGCTTTAGGATGGTTTGAACGCTATCAGTTACTGGGAATGGTGTACCAAGGCTTCAACGCTAATAATTTGGTGATGGATTTAATTAAAGAAAATGCCGAAGGGACCGTCGGCGATGTCGTGCATAGCCTTATAAAACGGGGGGTTAAGGATGGGCTCCTTTACTTAAAAAGTGATCAATACCCCCACATCCAACCTTCTGGATTCCGGTTATACTCGACGCGGGATTATCCTTTATGGAATGCCTATAGCGTCGCCGGGGCTTTAGCCGCGGGAATCGTGAATTCAGGGGCATCACGAGCTTGTCAAGGCGTGAGTGCCGCCCTTTCTATGTTCAGTGATTTGCTTTCTTTCGCATCAGGAGGACTACCAGACCCGGATGCAGGACGTCTCATGGGAACCGCCTTGGGCTTCTCATTCTATACCCATTCCATCTACGGAGGCGCTGGTCCAGGGGCCTTCACGATGGACCACGTAATAGCGAGGCATTCCAGCGGCTTTATGACCCCGTGCGTGGCAGCCGCGATGTGCTTGGATGCCGGGACGCAGATTTTTGCTCCCAAAGTGACCTCGGGAAATTACTTGAAAATTCGGAAGGAAATTCCCCTGTTTGCAGAACCCCATCGACAAATAGCGGAGGCCGCACTCAGTATCAAGGATAAGTTTTGAGGTGGACAAAAATGACAAAAGAATTTGACGAATCTGGAGAAAAAGAAGAGGAAGAAGAACTGGATATAACCAAATTAAAACGGCGAGAGAAAAAAAAGGTTGTTACGGAAGAGAAAATTGTTACCGAAGTACCCTTTGAAAAGCAGTTCTACCCGGGAATGGGTAAAGTTTCAGACCGGCGGCGTAAAATTTTAAATCCTGAAAAACGACTCATCAAATTAAGAGATTTGCCGGATGATGCGGTGGTTCAATTACTTGGGCATCGGCTTCCAGGAAGTCTCTATAAGAGTATTCACCCACCCCTCGATGAATTAATTGAAGATTATGACCCGATAAAAATGATCATAAAACCAACTCCGGGCGCTCGCGCAGGGGATCGAATCCGGTTTGTGCAATTCACGGATAGTTTTTGGAGACCACCCTTTGCACCATGGTTACGTGCCCGGTTTTATTTCTCACGATTCAGAGGCGTCGATACCGTCATCTACTCAGGGCGTGAAATTCTAGAACTGCGAGAACGTGACCTTGAAGCCGCAACGAAAATTTTAATGGAAACTGAACTTTTTGATCCCGCTCGTACTGCGATCCGTGGAATAACCGTGCATGGGAGTAGCTTACGATTGGACGAGGATGGACTGATGTTTGACGCGCGGCGTCGCTATGTCTTAAATAAAGAGACAAAGGAAGTTATGTATATAAAGGACATGAGCGCAAACATTCTTGATAAACCCGTTTCGGTGGGTCGTCCTTTCACTGATGATGAACTGGTCGATTTTGATGTCACATACCGATGGGACACCGAAATGTACAAGTCCCGCACTGAAATCTTATCAGTGATAAACAGAATCCAAAAAGGTCGCGCGATTGGCGGGTGGAACCCCGAAAGGGCCACAGATATTTAAGAATTTTTTAATAATTTTTTCTTTTTTTTAATTTTTTTTATCAAATTTAATAATAAGGGTTTTAATATGCCTAAGAAATTTCACTGGGATTTAACCCGAGTATTGGTGGTTCTTGGTGGAGTACTAGGAGTAATTTTCAGTCTTTTGAGGATTACACACCGTTGGGCGCCTATAAGCGGCTTGATCGCACCCGAATTGGTGAGCACAATAATTGAAGTTATAATTTGTTGTGTTATTATTATTGGTTATGGCGTTCTCGGTTGGGAGATATGGGAACGGAATACTTTTTTCTTAGTAGTTGTTGTGGGTATTGCGTTAATAGTATTGTTCGGTAATCTCGCCGGAATCCTCCTGATAGTTGCGGGAATAATAATTATCTTTGGTCATTAAAAAGAACCGACATATTCGTCCTTTTGAGATCATAATAATTTTTAAACTTTTTAAAAGTCATAACCACCATTAAATATTATACCTAGAAAAGTTATTGGGTCGCTAAGGAATAAGCACTAACAAAATACGTGAGCTCAGCAATGATAATTGAAGGCGTTTTATTTAACATTCAGACGAAACCGATCTTTTTTAGAAGTTATGATAAGGAATTTTCGCCATCCGGTGAGTTACTCGGAGGATTTTTAGCGGCATTAAATATTTTTGCAAAAAATATAAGTCAAGATCAAATAAGTGTCGTTATAACGGGCAAAATGAAATATTATAATTACCTCATAAATAAAAAGGATGACTTAAATTTAATTATTATCACGGATCAGAGTACCTCAGCTGATGATTTAAAGAAAATTATGGAAAATCTAAAAGATAAATTTTTAAAAAAATATAGTATCCAAGAAATTCTCGCTAATATGAGCCAGCCTAGCCATTTCGATGATTTTGGACTTTTAATAGATAGTTCGATACAAAAAATAAATCAAAGTAATATAGATGAAGCCGACTCGGAAATAGCCGAGGAATTATTACTAGTTCCGCCTGACGAAAAATCGCCACTAGATTTAAGCAATACAAGTCTGCCTTTCGTATTTAAATTTGTAAAGGACTTAGGAAAGGTCATATATGCGTTATTTATAAGGATGCGCGTTGTGGTGACCGGCGAGCTATCCCTGGTCAAACTGATAATAAATACGCTCAAATTATTTTCTCCCCACCATACTTTAAAATCAATCTATTGGACTGAAAATCCTGATGAATCTAATGCTAATATTCTGGGAGTTCCTCCCAAATTGGTTGATCTAAACCTTGATTCCACGATCGTTAATCTCGAAAAAAACGTCGTGGATGGATTGAAGGAAAACAAATATTTTGAGGATTTAGTCAAAGCTATTAAAAAAATGGAAGACCCTAAAATCGTTCCCTATGTAAGAGAAAAAGTCAGTTTCCTAAATAAAAAAGCACGCGATCTCGCGGCTTTAATAAATTTCAGAAAAGTATC
>CAYGYC010000007.1:7889-31514 GCA_964353755.1 uncultured archaeon
AATAAAGACATTGATACGGATATATTAAAGATTCTTGAAACCTATTTTTATTGGAATTATCCAAAATATACGAAAAAAATTACAGGAATTGTTGTAAAAGCCCGATCCCTTCTTCTTGCGCGGGAGTTTCTTTAATAACCTGATTTAATAACCTTTTTAAAATTTTGTAAGTTAAATTTAAAATATAGAACAACAAAACTAATTAAAAAAGGTTAAAATAGATTTTAGGTAATGAATAACTATGCAGGAACTGTATTTTTATACAAGCTTAACATTCTATCTTATTCTTATAATTATTACCGCGGCGATTTCCATCTTCTTTTTCCGGAAAACTCGAATTAATTCAAAATTACGTAAAAAATTAGATGGATATAATTTCCTCATTGGAATTTTTTTCTTAATTCAAGTTTTTGCCTTTATTATTCGGGTTTATTTTATGTTCATCTATCCCCAAGGGAATATGACTACCTTTCTTGATTCGATTCTTGATCCTAACTTTAGGGCGACACATCTGGACTATGAAAAGTTGGTCGCACTTCACATCATGTTAATCTTTATTGCGTTCGGTACCATTTCGCTTGCGATAGAACATTACATTTATAAAAAAACGCATCATCTTCTTTGCATCTTGATATATGCAACGGCACCTTTTCTCGTAATTTTTCCCTACAACATAGCGGTTCTTTTGCAATATCTCCCCATCATCGTAACGATTATGTCCGTCCTTATCATGATAGGATTCTATACAAACCTTGCACGAAAATCGAGTGGTGCGATTCGACGGAAATCCACGTACATTGCAATCGGCTTCTTGCTCTTTTTTATGGGTATTCTGGTAAATTCACAGTCGATCATGATGGCTTTGCACCTTTATACCTTACATGTCATTTGGGTTGTCCCAATATGGTTCACAGTGGCGCTGTTGATTCTGTTTTATGGGTATAAGAAGGAAGTATTTCAAAATAAAGAGAATACAGAAGAGTAAAGTCATTTTTTCAAATTTATTTTTCTGACATATTTTATTCCACTTAAATAATTGATTTAAAAAAGAAATAGATTTGAATTTAAATTTTGAATCTCCCTTTTTTTATCTAACATTATTTAGTTATGCCCATAAACTATAAAAACTTTATAATGATTAGTTAAAAATTAAAAGAAAAAAATGATTTATAGGAATAACCCAGAATAGTGGGAATAACCCAGAATAAGGGCATGATTTTATGACCAAAGGTGTGGTGGTATTTGGAGGGTGTCTGGCGGGATTTGGAATATTTCTAATTATTGAAAGCCTTTTAACGCTATTAGAAGCACCTGAAATGTCAGAGCCAGGATTTCAATATATAGTAGGCTACGAACTTTTATTTACGGGTATACTTTTTATAATTCTGGGTGGAATTCCTATATTCTCGGAATTGAAAAATATAAGAATCGTGGAATCAATTAGATCAATTGTACCATTAGGACCTAAAGAGGTAATACATGGAATTTATAAAATGGTACAAAAGTATCTTACTTGGGATAGCTTCCTTGAAGGATACAATGGTTATCTCGTATTAATAACGAATCGATTATTATTTTACAAGGAAGCGGAAGGGAGGAAAGCTTATGAATTGACAGTTGATTTAAATCTATATGATATAGAAGAAATTACAGTAGGGGGAGGTTTAGGGCACCGGTTTATTGTAATAAATCGGATGATCTTTTTCCCAAAATATGAAAAGCCAAAGACATTGGAACGATTGATACGTTCACACCATTCGAGATCCAAGGATGCAAGGAACCGAAATAAAATAAAAAAAGATTAAAGAAGAGATTATCCTCCGCCAGAGACGCGCTTTTGGTATCCATCTTTCCCGACGGGGCATACGGCCAGGCAAATATTACATTGCGGGAAATCACCTAAGCGGTTTGCCCATCCCTCAAAAATGCGAATTTGGGGATATTTTTCCTCGTATTTAGAGAGAAGAATATTTGGATTTGGTTTGGCCTCAATCCAATCCGAGGGGGGTTCCTGCACTTTTGTTAGGCGGAACCAGCCTTGGGTAGCCCAGAGGCACCGATTGAGATTGTAGTTGTAGGGGGGGTAATTTTCGGGATCAAAGGCGCGAGTAGGACAGGCTTCAATGCACTTTTGGCATTTAGTGCAAACCTTATCGGCATATTTAGGACCATCGGGAGCCAGGGGGGCGTCGGTGATAACGGCACAGAGTTGGACCCGGGGGCCCCAATCCGGGGTTAATAAAAGGTTATTTAGCCCGATATCGCCCAATCCAGCCAATTGACCAAGGTATCGTAAGGAGAGAACACCAGTCCATATATTGCGAGTTTCTTCCCGGGGTATATCAGCTGCAATAGGTGAGGCATCATATCCGAGTTTTTCTAAGGCACTGGTAAGGCGAAGCGCAATCCGCATTAAGTCATCATTGATGGCTTGTTGCACTTTTACATAGTTTGCATGGATGAGATCGTCTTCATGCTTACAATCAACCGCGCTATCGGGGAATTGTAAGGCAAAAACAACAATGGATTTCGCATCAGATACAATATTTATGGGGTTCGCATGACCTTGGGAGGACCCGCTGGCTTTTTCTGCATCAGCAATCCCGACGATATCGGCTCCTAGTTTGAGCACCATCTTTTTAATTTGATCTGTAAGTTCATTATCGTATTTTTTGCTCATCTTTACTACCTTCCTTCGTTCATTTTTTACTTAGATTAAGTTATTTAAATCCATGATCCAGCACTTGATACCCTGTATCGGAGCCAATAGAAAATAACTTAAATTTTTTATTTGTGGGAGTTGCAATATCTAATTCCAAAACAGGGAAGATGTAAATGGGGTAATGCGGTTTATCAATATCACTCTGTTCTAACTTCTCGAATGTTTTTTTGGTCTCATTCAGTAATTTTTTGGTATTAGAATCTAATTCAAATCCTAGGAGCGCTGTGACTTCTTTCTCATTCATTTTCTTGAGGTCACGAATTTGAATTCCTTCGACTTGGTCAAGAGTATTGGATAACCGATAACCTAATTCCTTTTCCAGCTCTGGCCTAAATAATAGATGGGGAACTTCGGCAGCCGTTTGTTTAAAGGGTACTAACCCGAGAGAATAGACATAGAAGTGACCATAGCCCTTACATTTATCGCATCGATAGCGAGCGTTCGCCTTACAATCGGGGCAGGTGACCTTTCCAGTTCCACCGCACGTTTTACATTCCAGCTTGGCAGATCCAAAACAAGTAGGGCATTGATATTTCAGGGCTTTCTTAATTTTTTCTTTACCATTTTTTAAAACGTTAATTTGGATCTCCTTTGATCCTTTAGCATCACAATCCTTGCATTTCATCGATCCTTTGCCACCACAACTCTTACAGGTAACTAATTTTTCACCTTTACAGCGCTTACACGCTATGAACCCAGCCCCGTTGCATTTTTTACAATTATCAGGTTTCAAGGTATCATAAAGCGGGACTTTTGTTTTGTCTTTCCATTCGTCACTTTCAACAGGCTGCGTAAATTCATAGAATTTTATTTTTGAAACGCTTTTGATATCGGTATATTGTTCCTCGCCCCCGGTTGGAGTTCCAGATGCTTTTCGGGTGCTACTGAAATAAAAGGCCGTAAATTTTTGAACATTTTTCACTGATTCGGCAGCTGCGATATTACTCTTTTGAAATGGCACATTCTTGATTTTGAATACTTTCTCTAACTCTTTGGCAGCAGTTTTATCAATCCATTTTGCAAATGCATCATCCGTATTTGGAGTTTTTATGGGCATCACATCGCCTTCTTCATTTTTTTTTCAAAATTTTAAGTAATTTTTTGAGTTTATGAATAGATTTATTGAAAAATTAATACGGTTTATTTTTTAAAAATATTGGTGAGTTTTTTCTTAAAAATTATTGGGAAAATTATTGCGAATAAGATAATTTTGGAATGAGATACTTAATGGAGTTTAGGTATTAAGGACACGCTGGCATTCAACACAAGCCATATCAGATTCAAACATATCGTTTTTATAGGCAAAAGCGCGAGCTCGACAGCCACGGCAGGTATAGAACCTACAATCACGGCAGGGACCTTTTACTTTCTTCCGATTCCGTAAATCTTTTAGTAACGGATGCCGCTCCCAGATATCTGCAAATCGGTCAGTTCTTAAATTGCCGATAGGCATAGGAATTAAAGTACAAGGCCATACATTACCTTCTGGGTCAATACAGGAATAACTGGTAGCAATCGTACAAGCACCAATATAGGGAGCTATGCGATAGAATATGTCTCGGAATTTTTCTTGATAATAGGGATGCAGATGAATCTGCTTATTTATTGTCGAAATGGTTTGCATGGATACGGGAATAACTTTGCGACCATTTCCAACATGGGTTTGATAAGCAATTCTGGCATAAAAGGGAGCACCTCCAGAAAAGCATTCGATGCCAACCCCGGTATTGGAAACTTGGACCAATTCTTTATATAAATAGCGTAGAACCGCTTCTCGCTCTTCGTTGCTTACGTCTAACTCAGCACTTTTTTGCCCTCGCCCGACGGGTACAAAATGATTTAATAAGACTCCTGCTAGGTCTAATTCCTTAGCAAATTCTACAATTTGTGGAATTTCATCAACGTTATATCTAGTTAGAGTAACCGCAATCCCTGTTTGCATTCCTATTGCTTTACAATTTTTAATTCCGCGCACTGTTCGCTCAAAGGTGCCCTCTTTTCCCCGCATCTTATCATGGGTTTCCCCAAGACCATCTAAACTAATTGTTACGCGTGATATCCCCGTGTTTTTTATTCTTTGTGCAATTTTCTCAGTGATTAAGGTACCATTGGTAGAAAGATTGGCGAACATGCCTAATTTAGTGGTGATTCGGAGAATTTTAAAGATATCCGGGTGCATTAAAGGCTCCCCACCTCCAAAGAGCATTCCTGTGACCCCATATTGAGCCAATTGAGAGAGGATAGAAATAATTTCCGGTGTCGTGACTTCGGTCGGGAGTTTGGAAGCAATGGCATTCTGATAGCAATGCGGACATCGGAGGTTACAGAGATTAGTTAAATTGAAAGTAACTGCTAAGGGAGCACCAAATACAAGAGGTATGTGCAACCCAAATTTGCCAATTCCATTAACGACACTTAACATGAATTTTCGGACATACAAATCCGAAAAAATCGCTCGCATTCCACCTTGTCCTTCTGGCACATCAAAATATTTAGATAGAATAAAACTAATTGGAGGGGCAAAGAGGCTTTGTTCAATTTTACATTTTGAACAGAGATGTTGAATCAGTTTGTCTTTTGAAAAATAATCAAGAATCAGATCAAAAAAGATATTATGACACTTGGGACATTTCCGGGTGAGTTGCCGCAAGACCCATTTCGGTATTTTATCCAGAACCAACTTTAACCACCAATTCTATTTTTTCTGCTCTATGTTAAAGGATGATAGAAATAGTAAATTTAAAATTTTTGGAGGTAGCTATCAAATGCATAGTTTTCTACGCATTTTATATAGTAGATTCTTCATATTTTCCTATTTCTATTAACTTTAGCGCTTTATGGATAAATTTAGATAGTTAATTTCTTTGCAAGTCGAACATAGCCATTGAGTAGACAAAGGAGACCGACTAGGATTAAAAGAGGGGGGAGAAAATCGATGTGAACCCCAGTTAAGTTAACAAAGGCCGCATCGAGCCATGGAAAATTTATGAGAATAATGTTATAATTGAGTGCCTCACCTGCAAAAACTAAGAAGTAGCCTACTCCTACATACAGGAATTGTTTTCGAATAAGTCCTTCCGATTGGAAGGCTTGATACAAGTATAAACCCGGAATTATAGCCACAATTAAGGCAATGAAGTAATAGGGGAGATGTAGAAATTCAGTTCCCTTAAGAAGGGTGATAATTGCCATACTCAAAGGAACAAGCGCGATTAAACCTTTCGATTTTAAATTTGCGCTTCGTTCAATCCCAATGGAGAGAAAAGAGAGCGCAATAAAGCCTATAAAGTATATATAAGATGCACCTACCTCCTGGTAAAAGAGGTAATCGGATTCTAACCAAATAACTTCACTTAATGATCCTAATAGCATGCAGAAAAAAAAGGCAAAAGTATAAACTTCAACTGTTACGGGTTCTTGGTCATCCCATTTTTTAACAGCTCTACGGAGGAATAGCAGCTGAAAAAAGAAATAAATAAATATCTTTATTATTTTAAATAGCAACGCCAATAACGCGGTTGGTTCTCCATTCATTGATTCCATTTTATGGTTGTAATATTATTAAAAAATATTGGTTAGAAAAAAATTAATAAAATAGGAAGTGTAATATCAGTAAAAACAATAGATAGCACAATTCTCATAAAAAAATAACGATTATATAGAATTGGGATGTGATAAAATGTTTTCGCGGGTCCTTCTTATTAAGAGCCGTTATAAGACAGTGGGTTATGATTTCTATGATGCCTCATTTCCCTCCCTAGCCTTAGAATATTTAGCGGCATATATTGAAGCGATTCCTGGGGTGACAATTCAAATCCTTGACGCCCATGCGGAAAATTTGAATCTTAAACAAGTTGAAGAGCGAATTCGGGAATTTCACCCCGATCTAGTTGGCTTGACTGTTCCAGTTACTTCAGCTATAATAGATGTTATGAAAGTTGCACAAATTGCAAGAAAGTTTGCCCCAGTTGTCTTAGGTGGCTGGCATCCCACCCTGGCGGTAGAAGATACCCTCGAGAAGGGGGCAGATATTGTCGTGCGGGGTGAGGGAGAATATACTTTTCAAGAGTTAGTCCAAAAAGGAAGCCCTGTGGGAGTCGCCGGATTATCCTATAAGGAAAATGGTTCCTATATTCATAATCCCGATAGACCTTTCATTAAAAATCTTGATGATTTAAAATTTCCCGCGCGTCATTTAAGACCGAAGAACGGAAAATATGGAATGTTCTATATGGAAATTGATGTAATTGAGACGTCTCGGGGATGTATGAATCGCTGCAAGTTCTGTTCAACCCATATAGTCTATCGCGGAAAATGGCGCTTTCGCTCAGTCCCTTCCATTATTGAAGAATTAAAAGTAATTGGGAAGAATAAAAAGGTAACAGATGTATTCTTCGTGGATGATAATATTTTAGTTGACATGAAACGAATGAAATATCTCTCGATTGAGATTATTAAGGCAAAGGCGCGAGGGGAGATTCCTAAAAAATTTAGATTTTTCTTTCAGGGGCGGTTAGATTTAATGGGAAAACATCCGGGGGTAGTAAAGTTAATGGCGCAAGCCGGATTCTGGCTTGTTCTAGTGGGGATTGAAGCCGTTACGGAGAAAGGATTGAAAGATGTTAATAAAGGAGCCACCCTGGAGCAGATTGAGCAAGGAATCAAAGTGCTTCATGATAACGATATCGTGATTCTGGGAAATACTATCATTGGCGCTGATTTAGATGCCACTATTGAAGAGGAATTATTCAGCATCCGATATGTAGCGGAGAATTTGGATTTGGATTTCGCAAGCTTTACCATCCTCACGCCCTTTCCCGGGACAATTTTAAGTAAGGAAATGGAGGAGAAGAATATGATTCTCACAAAAGATTACAGCAAATATAATTGGTTAAATCCAGTAATTCGTACCAATAAATTAGAGGCTCCAATTTTAAAGCGTTTATTGTTTCGTGGCTTTTATGCGGTTAATTATTATGGTCGTACTAAAATAGGGATTCTAAAAAGAGTAATACGACGGCGGGGTCTAGGTTTTATCAACATGAATCGCATAATGGCCGGTTGGAGTGCCTACCAAAAATGGAAGGATATCGTTAAAATGGAAGTTTTTGGGACCACTAGGGCAATGCAAACTTTGTTTAACAATCCTGTATTGGATTAGGTTTTGGTTTAAAATAAACTTTCTTCGTATAAGAGAGGAACTTGCCCTTTATTTGAGATCCCAACCGAATCGTTCCGCAATCTCTAACAGTAATAGCTTCAACGCCTCTTGAGCTCCCCACCCTTCTACGGCCGAGGCATTAACAAAAGGGTATCGATCAAATGTGCTATCATAAAAAGAAATCGTTTTCTTAATAAAACCCGCTTTGCCTTTCTCCGTTTGAATAAGATCCTGTTTGTTACAAATAATAACTAACGGGATTTTTTTAAGTTCTTCCCCGAGAAAGGTTCTCAGCTCTTCAAATCCGTTAATAATTCGTTGAATATTGGAAAAATTCAAATGCAATTGCATTAAAGCACTATCAACAAAAAACAAAATCCCTTGCACGCCTGTAGCAGTAGCTTGGCGTAAGGGATAAAAGAGTTCTTGACCACAAGTGTCGAAAATATTGATAATAATATCCTGATCTTTGGGTGAATAATTGGGTTCTGTGTGAAAAATAAACTCTTTGGTTTTAAAATTAGGAGTCACAATTAAAATTCCGAAATTAGTATACATGGAAGTGGATACCATTTCGCCCATTGCTAATTTCCAAGTTTCCTGCTCTTCCTTTGTTGGCATACGCTTCTGCTCACCTAAAAGGTGCGCAGTCTTGACTAATAATTTTAGAGATGTAGTCTTTCCAGCGCCGCTCAGCCCTGAGAGCATGACTTTTATGGAATATGTCATTCTTCTTGCTCCTTCTTTATCGGCATTTGCTTCTGTTCTCCTTTCTTTATTCCTTTTTTTATTTTCTCTTCTCTTTATTCTTCTTTTTTTTCCCCTTCTTTTTTATTTCTTTTTTTTTTTCTTCTTTCCTTTTTTCTTCCTTCTTCTTTTTTATTCTAAATTTGCCTCTAGTTATTTAAAAATTAGTCTAATTTAAAAAATAAATTTAACCATAGCTATTAATTGTTGAATGGGAAAATACAGGTACTATTAAGAAATAGAATGCCTATTGAAGGAATAAAGTGGCTATCAAAGGTAAATAGAAAAGTAAAGTGAGCCTCTATTTAACATAGGCAACCGTAGTTCTAGGCGTCCATTGATCTGATAATCGATTGAAGCGTTTGCTGGCGTTTTATATGGCTAAAAAATATTTTTTCCCCTAAAAAAGTTGCATGGCGTAAATAATTAAATTTTTATGGGAGGAGTTATCATTTTTTATGTCAAGAATAGTAAGAGGCACCAGATGGCTAAATTTACGTTTAAACTAGTTTTACTAGGTGATCCAGCAGTAGGGAAAACATCGCTAGTGCTTCGTTATGTAAACAATACATTTAGTGAGCATTACATCTCTACGATAGGGGCAGACTTTCTAATAAAGGATTTGGAACTCTTTGGGGCGCCAATTAGGCTGATGCTCTGGGATTTGGGCGGAGATTTGGCTTGGGAGCACATTCGAGCCCGCTATATGCAGGGTTCAGATGGAGTGATTCTGGTTTTTGATGTAAGTCGCAAATTTGATTTGGAATTTTACATTTCGCACTGGTTACAAGAAATCCGGGATTTCATTGGTGAAAAAACACCCGTTATCATCGTTGGCAATAAGATCGATTTAAAACCTCAAATAAACCTGAAAGAAACCGCAAAGTTCATTCAAAAATTAAATTATCCTTACGTTGAAGCCTCGGCCAGGACTGGAAACCTAGTAGAGGGAGTGTTTCATAGAATAACCGCAGAGATAGTAAAGAAAAAAGCGGATATTCTTAAAAAGGTAAAAGGAATTCAAGAAATGGATATTACTGACATATTTAATAAACTTCGGGAGCGGTCTTAAATGATTCACCATGTTTGGCTCATTAACCGAGCTGGGATTTGCATTTTGGATCGGGATTATACAGAGTTTGAAGTGAATAAGCAACTTTTCACTGGGTTTCTCACCGCACTAAGTTATTTAGCCGATCAGTTTAATCGAAAGTTAGATGTTATCAGCATGGGGGATATGGCGATTTATTATGATTTGGAAGAAAATTTAATCATTGCCCTCGCTGTCGACCGCGATGATAATGAGGAGGAGGTCCGAAGGAAAATTCTAGAAATAAGAGAGGAGTTCTTTCTAAAATTCAGTAACATTCTGGTTGATTGGGATGGCAATCTTGCCTGTTTTGATCCCTTTAGCAAGGAGTTAGACCGCATTTTAATGTTGGATTGGAATTTTGAATATGATAGTCGAATAAAATCTAAAGAAATGAAATCATCTTATCCTTCAAAAGGACCCGTTTATCTGAATAAACGGGGAATGGATTTATTTGAAGCTATAAGGAAAAAAACGGAAAAAACAAAGAAGTAGTAGCTTATTCTAATTTTTTATACATATTTTTAGAATGACGAATGATTTTTCCCGCCACAAAAAATTCTTGGAGGATATTCCTTGCTTCTCGTTTGTCGTCTTTGTCCATCCCCAGGACTTCCATAACTTGACGTAGGGAAAATTCGGGTTTCAATTCATTTTTTATCTGGTCCCATATGCCCATAAAATCACCGCTAGCATTACTTAACCTCTAACATGAATTAAATTTTTTTTTTTAAGAATATTTAATTGTTATTTAATTGTTGGAAACTTTATTAATTTTTTTAAAAGACTAGTTAATTGTTGAAAATCATCCTATGAAATAAGAAGATGTGTGCCACTGGGAAAGGAATTAATTGTGGTCATAGGATGATTTTCCAATGGGAAAGGAATTAATTGTGGTCATAGGATGATTTTCCAATGGGAAAGGAATTAATTGTGGTCATAGATGCAGGGACAACAGGACTGCGAACTATAATTTTTGATTTAAATGGGAATGAAATAGGGCGAGATTATAAAGAGTATCCAAGTTTTTTTCCGAAGCCTGCGTGGGTAGAACAAAATGCTAATGACTGGTGGACTGCCGTGTGTACAACGGCTAAGAATGTACTTCATAAGACGAAGAGTGATCCCTCAAAGATTATTGGTATTAGTGTTACGAACCAGCGAGAGACGATTGTTCCTGTAGAGGAGACAGGAAAGCCATTGAGAAATGCGTTGGTTTGGCAAGATCGCCGGACGATTCCCCAATGTAAGCAGATTGAGGAACGTTTGGGGTGCGATGAAATTTTTAATCTCACCGGAGTTACGATAGATCCTTATTTTTCAGCTTCGAAGATACTCTATATAAAAGAGCACGAACCCAAAATTTTCTCCCAAACGCACAAATTTCTACTGGTTCATGACTTCATAGAAATGAAACTCAGTGGTAGAATCATCACGGATTGGTCGAATGCGGCTAGAACAATGCTGTTTGATATCGAAAAACATGAGTGGAGTAATAAAATCTGTGATGAATTAGAAATTCCTATTGAGAAGCTCCCGGAAACATTTCCTTCGGGACATGTAATTGGTGAATTAACCAAACATGCGGCTGAAGAAACTGGGTTTTTGAAAGGAACGCCTATTATTAGTGGGGTTGGAGATCAACAGGCCGGGGCCATGGGATTAGGCGTAGTTAAGTCAGGACGGTTATCCTGTACAACGGGGACGGGGACCTTCCTAATCGCATTTCTGGAGAAACCGCTTCGCGATCCCAAGAGACGATTACTCTGCAGTTGCCACGGAGTTCCCGAAGCGTGGGTAATGGAAGCCTCAATGTTTACTACAGGATCAATTTACCGCTGGTTTCGGGATGAAATGAGCCATTTAGAAAAAGAGAAGGCGAAACAACTCGGAGTAGATACGTATAATTTATTAAATGAGCAGGCAGCTAAAGTACCCGCTGGGGCGAATGGGATAGTTATCATCCCGCATTTTGCCGGGGCGGGAGCGCCGCATTGGAACCCCTATGCAAGAGGGATAATCGCGGGACTAGCCCTAGGCCAATCTAGAAATGATTTTATCAAAGCAATCATGGAAAGCATCTGTTTTGAAATCAAAAAAAATATTGAAGTGATGCGGGAACTAAATATTCCTACGAAGGAGGTGCGTATTACGGGGGGCATGACGCGCGCTGAAATTTTTAATCGCGTACAAGCGGATGTTTACGGCATTCCCGTATTACCAAGTGCCACAGAAGAAGCCACCGCCCTCGGAACCGCCATGGTAATTTTGAAGGCCACCAAAATTTATAAAAGTTATGAAGAAATAGCGGAAAAAATTGTTAAAATAACTAAAACAATTACTCCAACTCCTCAAAATCATGAAAAATATAATAAAATATTTAAATTATCCCAAAAAATTTACGAATTACTTGAAAAGAATAATATCTATCAGGAATTATGCCAACTATAAGTGAAACGTGGTTAAATTTTTTCAATTTTTTTAATGAACATTAAGGGGAACTCGAGTTCTTCCACATATTTCATGCCTAAGTACACTTTCACATTGCCATATTGGGAAATAACTTCCAATTCCAACTTCTCAGCTGAAAGCACGGAATAATCATAGGGATGGTCATGATTACGAATAGTTCTTTCATTAATTTTGACTTTAATTTCTTTAATGAAGGGTTGAATTGCCATGGTCTTCTCAATCGCATCTTGTACAAGTGGAATCAGCGATTTCTTGATAGGAAGACCACTAAATTGGTGGACTATTGCGCCTAGAGTGATAGAGCCTTCAAATATAGCCCGATCGCGGTCAGTCACTTCTTTCCCAAAGTGCTGTTTCGCAATTTTCTCAATTTTTTCCATTTTCACACGCGCTCTTAAAGAAAAATTTAACCACTAGAAAATAAACCAATTGAACATATAAGTTCCGCAGAAGGTGCTCGATATTAGCCTCTTAACCAAATTAAATTTAGAACCGAATTACATCTATGAAACCATTGTAACTACTTACACTGAAGATAATTTGCCTAATGCGGCGCCTATGGGTATCATCCTACTGGATGAGCAAACAGTGGTAATTTCGCCATTCCTTTCTACCCAGACCTTTAAAAATATTGAAAAATATGGTTGCGCAGTGATTAATTTCCTTTATGATTTGAAAATTTTTTTTGAAAGTGCCTTTAGTACCAAAAAACCGAAATTGCCCCGTGAATCCTTTGAAAAAGCCATGCAGGTGAACGCACCCCGCTTGCAATGTGCCATCGCACATATAGAATTGCAGGTCCGTGAAATCAGGAAAGATAATGATCGCGCAAAGGTCATTGGGGAAATAACGGGCTTTGATTTATCAAGCATTCCGCTTTTGCCCTTAAATCGGGGCTATAATCTCGTTCTTGAATCGATCATCCATACCACCCGGATTTTAGAATTTCATAATGACCCTCAACAAGTTAAGCCGCTTATAGAGTTGGTTAATCAATATCAAAAATTAATAGAAAAAGTGGCTCCCATCGGTGACTATGTGGAACTAATGAGGCAACTTCAGAAAATGATACATAAAAAAGGATTAGGGCATTAATTTCATATTACAAACAGGACAGTTAAACATACCAGGCTCCTTTACCATAAACCGTTTCTTGCAGGTAGAACAATAATAGGAAAGTTGCAACTCTTGCTGACAAACCGGACATTCGACCACGGCAAATTCTTTTAAGCCATACCATTTTTTACACGTGGGACAATAAAACGTGAATTGAGTTACTTTTATTTTAAATTTCGCTTGTTCTTCTTCTACTTGCGTCGGTTCTGATGCTTTCGTCTTTTCTCCGATTTTGCCTGAGGGTTTTCGTTTTTCTTCCACCTCTAAAACCACTTCAGGTTCTTTCGCCGCATTTTCCTCCTCACCTGTAAAGAATTTCAGATCCAGTTTTTTGGGAGCCTCTTTAGCTTTCGCTTTCAAGATTTCTTCGAGGGGAATTTTAGGTGCGGGCTCCGATGGATGCTTTGATTTCATTATAATCCCCTAATATTTAACTTACAAGTAATAACATTTTTGTCATAATTTTATTTAAATAATATAGGTATAGAAAAACTGGTTACAATATTTTAAGAAAAAGACAATAAACGCGAAGGAGAGTCGTGCAATGGCGGATTTAGAAGGGCTAACCCGAGTATTGTTAAATAAAGGAGTAAAAAAAGAAGAGATCATCGAAAAGCTCATGAGTGAATATTTATTCTATAAAAATATTCCGGAATCGGAAGCCAAAGAATTAGCCGACGCTATATTTCAAGAAGTCCAAAATAGTAATGAGCCTATTGATGATTCATTAATTCAGGAATTATTGGAATATCCAGAAGCAAATATCACTATTGGAAAACAGGGAGTGGGATGTCGAGGTTGGGGCGATTTCTTCGTCCATAAATTAATAGCCCAATTGGCAGAAACAAAATCAGCCCCGATACTTTCTCCGAAATCCTTAGATGATGCCGGAGCAGTAACATATCGAAGTAGTCGAGGGGAAATATTTATCGTTTCAAAAATGGAAGGAATGCATAGCCGGTTAAGTGATTATCCGTTTCTAGCAGGATTTCACGTTACTAGGGCAGCTTTGCGCGATTTATATGTGAAAGGCGCAAAGCCAATATCCATAATGGTAGATATTCATTTAGGGGATGATGCTGATGTGGGGAAACTATTTGATTTTATGGGGGGGGTAGCTACAATTGCGGAATTAACTAATGTGCCAATAACGGCGGGAAGTACCTTACGAATTGGGGGCGATATGGTAATTGGTACCCGGATCACAGGAGGAATTGCAGCAATCGGGTTGGCTGAAAAGTTATTAACGCGGCGAAGTATTCGCCCAGGAGACATTATTCTAATGACAGAGGGGGCAGGGGGCGGTACCATTGTGACTACGGCAATATATGGGGCAATGAAAGAAATCATTAAAGAAACGTTGAATATTAAATTTATTAAGGCCTGTGAAACATTATTTCAGAGCAAGTTACTTTCAGAAATTCATTGCATGTGCGATGTTACTAATGGAGGATTACGCGGGGATTTGCATGAAATAGCCTATGAGGCAAAAGTAGGAATAACCATCTTTGAGGAAAAAATTAAACCCTTAGTCAATGAGAAAGTGTTCGAGATGCTTAAGAAGCGGAAGGTGGATTATTTGGGGGTTTCGCTAGATGCACTCCTGATCTTTTGTCCGGCTGCAATTTCCAGTCAAATTATGAAAGAGGTTCGAAATCAAGGGATAAAAATTGAGCAGATTGGGGTAGTAAATAAGCAAGCAAACGAAATCAAGATGATAATGGATAGTGGAGAAGTCAAATTATTTCCACGATTTCGCGAGAGCGCGTATACCCCGATAAAAGTAGCGATTGGGGAAGAAATTGAAGAAGGAAAAAAGCAGCAAATGGCTGATCAAATTGAAAAGTGTGCTAATCAATCATTAGCAAAACGTGTAAAGTTTGTTGATTGGATAAATTCAAAGACGGAATGAATAATGTATTAGAACATTTTTATTTCTCGTTTGCAATTGGGACAAGCCCCTTTAATTTTAACCCATTCAATGAGGTGGGCCCTGTGAGCAGGCGAATTGCAATAGGGACAGTATATAAGTTCTTCCTTCGCGGGATTTATAGTCAAATTACAAACAATACAGCGAATCGGCTTCAATTTTTGGGCAGTTCTCTGCTCTTCGGTTACGCGGGGCGCCAAAACAACAACTTTTGTAACCGGATCAATTTCACCACTCACAAAATTATTTGAAATTAATTCAAAAAATAAGTTCTCTAATTTATCCGCTGGAAAGTCTCCTATATATTCGCCAATTAATTTTATAGGGACCTTGTAGCCGTAGGCGGGTTTTGCCAGTTCATAGTAGCGATCAAGCGCTTTACCAATTTCATCTTTTAACTCTAAAAAATTAAAAACTTTTGATTTTATTTCATTATACCCCTCTTGTACCTCTTTGTACTCTTTTTCCCATTTTTCTTTTTTTTCATCGATATTATACTCACTGTACCGAGAAAATACCAATTGAATATGCCGTTCTTTCTCTTTGAATTCATTCAGAATTTTTTTCTTCTGGTCCTTAAGCAATTCACGAATGGTATCATTTGGTTGAGTAAAATGGGATTGAAGGAGGTTCATAGATTGTGTTTTAAACTGGTCTAAAAGTTGGTTCAGTTCCTCAATATTTTTTTCGATAAATACATCGATTTTATTTAGTAACTGAGGCAGCCGGACTTGATTAAAAGATTTTTCAATTTTAGATAATAGATCTTGAATTTCAGTTTCGCGTTCTTCTAGCTTTTTGTCCCATTCGACAAATAAAGCATTTAAATGAGAGGGAATTTCTTGATAATCGCGAGAAAGCATTATTTTTTGTTCGAGTTTCCTTTGCTTATGGTTATTAAATTCTGTTTGCACTATGTCTTTGAGCTCTTTGAATTCTTTTTCAAATTCAATCAGTTTTTTCTGATCGAGTAGCGAAGATAATCCGGATAATTTTTGACGCACCATGTCGTAAAATGAATCCAAATTCGAAAGACTTTTTTGAATACTTATGAGTTCAATCTTTGGTTTTAGATCAGAAATTAATTTTTGAATTTTTAGTTCGGTATCATTTATAATTTTATCCCACTTTAAGATCGGATCTTTAAGGAGAAGCCCCAATTCCTTTGATAATTGAATGGATACCTTTTTTTGGCGTTCGATTTCCTTTTCAGCACGCTCTTGGGTACTTTTCAGAATTTTTAGCGCTTCTAACGGGATACCTAAGTTTAATAGTTCCGCGAATTTTTTCTCCGTATTCTCTAAAAATGATTGGAGTTTTGAAACATTTTTTTCAATTTCTTGTTTTGAATAATTAATCCAATTGTCAAAAGACGTTTCAATCTGTGTTTTTAAATTAGCAAGTATTTTAGTTATTTCCTGACTGGTTTTTTTCCTGCCCTTTTCAAAATTATCAAGCCGTTTTTTATACAGCTTTTCTGTGGCCGTTAATTGAGTCGAATTATTTAAAACAATTTCATACGTTTTTTTCGAAACCGCTTCCATTTCTTGAAATAATAAATCGACTTTGTGGTGATATTCGGAAAGAATTTTCCCTGCTTGATCAAAATTATTATTTTTCAGTAAATCTAATATGACTGTGGTGAGATTCTTTGTTTTATCTTCTATAATAGAGATTGTGGTATTTAATAAGGAGAGAGATTCTGCAAAGAAAATGTCTTTATCTGCGCTATCTTTTTGGCTGGAAGTAATTATATCTAAAGTATTCTTGAAATTTTTTAGGATATCATCAATTTCTATAGAATCGCGCTCTCCAGTTTTCGACAAATAGCCACTCACCAACAAAAAACACTCTAAGACAAATTAAAAAAACCTGACTTTTTTAGTTTTGTATGTAAGTAGAAAAATTATAAAAAACTCTATAGGATAGGAAAATGATGAAAATCCAAGCCCGAGAGGGGGATTTACTGGAATCGCGGGAAGGGTTGATTTTTGATGTGAAAGGCTTAATTCATCCGGCTGGAAGAATCATCGCTTTTCTCCGATATTACCCAGAACCTAATGGCGACCGGCTTAGAGAGGGCATTCGATATATAAAAATATATGATTTGGAAGAACGGTATGCATTTCTTAAGGCAAACTATCCACACTACTTATTTCAGGATGAGATCTCGGGAGAGCTGTTGCAAGGAGTTCCAATTGCAAATATAAAAAGAATTTATCAACCAATTGATTTGGTAAAGAAGTTATGTGAGTTAGAAAAAAAGGGGAAAAGAAAAGAAGTCTCATCAGTGATACAAAGGGCTTTTGAGCTGATTAAGTTAATTCAGTCCCAATCCAAAGTAAATTTTGATAAATTAGGGATAACTGGATCCAGTTTAGTACAATTGGAAACCAAACAGTCAGACATTGATTTAATGGTTTATGGTTCAAAAAATGCGTTTCTTGTGAAAGATGCACTTATACAATTGTATAAAAACCGTCCGGATATTATTCAACCTTATTCAGAGAAGAATATAGGGGAGTTATATGAATTCAGAGGAAAAGGATCGAACCTTGGATTCAAAGAATTTGTCGAATTAGAACAACGCAAGATATTACAGGGAATCTATCAAGGAATAAATTATTATATTCGTTGTATTAAGGATTGGAATGAAATTGATTATCAAAAAATGCATTATGAACCGCTAGGAAAAGCGACAATCAGGGGATTCGTGGTGGATGATTCAGAAGCAATTTTTACGCCATGTAAATATGCAGTAAAGAATTCTAAAATAATAAATGGAATTAAGCTAACAGCACCAATTCACGAAATTGTTTCATTTCGCGGAAGATTTTGTGAACAGGGACGCAAGGACGAGGAAATTGAGGCCTGTGGAAAAATTGAAAAAGTGATCGGTAAGAAGGATAACTATTTCCGATTACTGGTGGGTACCTATAAAGAAGATTATTTTCGCGTTTTAAATCTTTAAAATGAAGGATGAAAGTTTGAATTACATTCCTTTCGATAGGGATTTTGTTCTAACGACAGAGCATTTTTTCTTCTGTATTGTGGGATATGTCCACCCACCAGATCGGGCTATCTCCTATCTTAAATACATTCCAGCCGATTCTGGAAAATGGAAATTAGAGAATCAAAATTTACAACGTGTTCTGCCTTATTATTCAGCCCAAGCTGTATTAAATACTTTTCAATTTCTCAAAAAGGATTATCCTCATTATTTATTTCAAGATCAATACAATAATATCGAGTTTTCAGCGGTTCCTTTTTCATATATAAAACAGTATTATTCTTCAAAGAATAAATTGAAAGAAATTTTTGCATTAACGAAATTGGATACCCTACAAGATAAGCTTAAATCGTTTGTTTTAATACTATCGAAATTATCAGGCGTGTCAATTGATGCTTTTGGGATAACATGGTCGATTTTATTAAATATTCATAATCCCAGCTTCTCTGATCTTGATGTGACAATTCACGGATACGATAATTCCGTAAAAGTAAAAAGAACAATGCTTGATATTTTTAGGAAAGCATCGCAAGAAATTATCCCGTTAAATGCAGAAGAGGCGGAGATATGGCAGAAGGATAAGGTTAAACGGTTTAATATAAGTATAGAAGCTGCAAAAATGTTATTTCAACGCAAATGGAACATGGGAAAATTTCGAAAGACCCGTTTTTCACTACATCCAATAAGAGAACCCCATGAAATCAATGAAAAGTACGGCGATAAAATATTTACTAAAATGGGACAAATTGAAATTGATGCTAAAGTGGTTGATAACTCCGAAGCCCTTTTTTTACCTTCCAAATATAAAATAACGGATGCGGATATTCAAAACGGGAGAAAAGTGGGAGATATTAAAGAGATAATCTCATATGAGGGGTTATTTGACGCAGTTGCTGAAAAAGATGAAATTATCAAAGCAAAAGGAGAATTAGAGTTCGTACGGGACAATCTTACATGTAGTAATTATCATCGGATCGTAATAGGCTCGAAAAAGCAGAATGTAAAAGAATTCCTTACAATGCACGAATAACATTTTAATTCAATTTTGAAATTAATATTTGGAGGTAAATTGAAATGTGTGAATTTAAAATACTCGTCTCTGAGCCAGGCAAGGAGGAAGTTTTAGCAACGGAGGATATAAGTTATTTACAAGTGCAAGATGATGGATCAATTATTTTACGAGGACTGGGCATACGAGATAAAATCGATAATGCTCTTATAAAAGAAGTGAATATCTATGCAGATAAGGGCGCTACAGCGAAATTATTTAAGGCATCTTTAATTGGGGATTTTATGAAATTGCTAAAATTTTTAGAGAGTGGCGCCTATAGTCCGGAATTAGAAAAAAGTTGGATGGCATTTGTTACAAAAGGAAAGAAGCTCATTGACGAGATGAAAAAGAAATGATATTTTAAAAGCCGTAGTTAATCATTGATTTCACGAAATTCTTCTTTCAAGGTACCCATTGTAGTTCTTTTTTCTGCACGGGCATTAAATACATGAACGCTCTCCATATTTTCCACCTGTATAAAAATAGAACTATCATCGGAGAGGGTTTTGAACTGTTCGACGACTTTTTGGGCAATTAGACGTACGCTATCTTCTACAAAAAGGGGATTCAGATGTGCTAAGCGAACCAACTTTCCTTCATCAGGACGTTTCAAAACATCATGGATTATTCCAGACATAGATGATTCAATGATTTGTGTTAATGTGAGAAGGTCGATTTCATGTTCGCGAGATAATTCCACACACAAGGTTCCTTTCGATCTTTGGCTATGAGAAGCCAAAGGAATTATATTTAATAAGCGCTCTATTTGATTGGAATCTAAATTAAATTCTTCTTTACGTTCAAGAATTATATCAGTTGCATAAGATTGCACCAATTCTTTTGCACAAGGACATGTTTCAATTCCTTCAGCAGAGGCGCTTAGAAACATTCTTGTATTAAAAGTATTATTAGTGGTACGCTTTGCTATTGCTTTTGAAAATACTTCAAATGCCTTTTGCCTCTTCCCAAAGCCTTCTTGATGAACATCTACCACTAAAATACCACGGGTACTCACTTCAGATTGAGGAGAATAATCATGTTTAGTCAAGAGCGTTTCCGCCATTATTTTACATACACTCTCGAGGGAAGAATAAGCGCGATATGATAGCTGATCAATCACTTCTTCAATTGTTTCGCTACTGCGAGACATATGAATTCCACGTTGTTGTTTGGGAAGAAGGACAAAAGCGGAAAATGTGGGAGAAAATTCATACGCTTTATTCCCATGGAGTATTTTAATGCGCTTATGAACATTAACGATGCCAACCTTATCAATCGGGATCATTAAGCGGGGTTGCTGACTTTGAACATCTGGTAATTTACTCATTATGAAGCCTCTTCAAATTTTATATCTTGAACATAGTTCTTTCCTAAGAATAACGCTATTTCGGCGCGCTCTAATTCTCTACCTAAATAAATAATATGGTTTGGATCTTGAAATAGATTAAGGCTTATAATTTTTTTCCCGAGAGCTTCTGCGGATACTCCTTGAAGCAGAATATCAGGTTGGGAATTTTGCGAATTTGGATAATGAAGCACCGAGATTACGTGATTCTCATAATCTACCCAGATTTTAAAATACCCTTTGGGGTCAGGAGAGTAGGTATCCTCAAATTCTGTGACGAGAATAGATTCCCGTGGTTGATCAAAGGACACTTGGTCATATCTTTTTTTTGTTTTGGCTCTGAGTAAATTGAAGGGTAGGCCGCTTGGCGGACTTTTCTTAGAATTTGCGAAGAAAGCCATTTTAATCGCAGTAGATAATTCGTCTATGCTTTTTCGCGTCTTATTGCTATATTCCGTAGTTAAAATAACAGAAACTCCCAATTCAATGGCTATACAAGCAAGCAAGGCATTTATCCCAGGACTATCCGCATCCATAAGTTCAGAGACATTACCAGCTCCGAAAAGCAGTGGAACTTGGGCATCTTTTTTCCGAAACAGAATAAACGTTTCGAGCGACTTCATTAAACCAGGGGAAATAGGCGATTCCAAGAGGGGATCAACCAGAATTTTTTCAAATCCAAATTTTTTAGCATATTTTATATTGTCTATTAATAATTTTACTCGATTTTCGGGAGATTTAGGGAAAATCCCTTGCTTAACATTTGTAGGTATAAGAGTATAAATCCGATCTTTAGGCAAGTTTTGTAATTCTTCGATATTTCCCGCATCTAAACTTAAAATTAAATCGGCTCCAGCTTCTACTCCTATTTCAATCTCTTCGGGTAGTAAGCTATCGATACTTACAGGAACATTTAATGTAGCTTTTACCTCCTCGACGATTTTGCCAAGATACTTGGCGTTATTTTGCCCCGCAATCGCGCCAATATCAAGCAGGTGCGCCCCATTCTTTAGGAAGTATCGACCTTTAGAGATAATTTGTTGAATCGACAGTTTAGGTGCATCCACAATTTCCGCTAATATTAGAGGGGGGTAATCAATTCCAATTCTATGCGAATTCAAAGGAATATAGGGGTGGGTTGGGGGCGCTTTAGATATTTTTTTAATTAAATCATTGTATTCTTCAATCCCTCGACTTAAATATAATTTATCGGCGGGTATAACTTTCGATAATTGAAGCGATTTGTCAAAAATTAAAGGAATATCGGCTGCATATCTAGGTCCTTTAAATGTAGGCACCCCTAAAGTATCTTCAATTGGTTGAGTAGAGCCTTGCATGAGACCAGGGACGATTATTTGTTGAATCGCGAGTTCAGACAAATCTATTTGTTTTAATTCGTTAATTACGAGTTGGGGAGTCACAAAAGCAGCAATAGAGATAGGTAATTGAATGATTTTTACGCGGTCCGCAAACGGCTTTGTATATTCTTTAATAAGGTCATATGCCATAGTTCCTGTCAAAATCAAAACATTCAACGGATCATGCCCTCATTTATTTCTAAAGAAATTCCAATAAACTATTTGTTTAACCAATTACATATATTTAAGAAATAAATAATAAATAATAAGTACGCTTTCGTCGAGGATTTAATAAATAGAAGGTATTTCTTGCATGGGAAAATCCGAAACAGAAGTGAAATTGGAAAAGTTATTAGAAAAGAAGACAGCTTTCAATAGGATCGAGATTCAACTTAATGATAAGAGTATAGTTATCGATTTCCTCACTCCAAAAAAGGCAGTGGAGCAAGCCCTCGCCTATTTATTTAAAGTGATTGAGTATTTTAAGTATGTCGGCTCGATTCTGAATGTGGGCTCAGAAAAATACAAATCGATCGATATTAAGAAGTATTTCGCCCACCCCATGCTGAGATCGGAACTTTGGAACATAGAGAAGAACCTCTTAATGTATAATGGTACTATCAAGTATGGTGGTAGGGTTTACATCGAAATTGGCCCATCCCCTATGTTTAAAAATCGTTTATTAATAAAAACCAAGACCGCCTGGAAACGTGAAGACTTCAATAATACCTTGGATTCGCTCACCAGTGCATTTAAAACAGGGAGTAACCCCAAAATCACCAAGCGCTTAGGTGAAATTATTGACGAAAAGATTGCCCTCGATAAGAAAGTGATGGAAGAGCGGAAAGAAGAATTCCTTCAGAAACGGAAAGCAGATCTTGAACTGAAGATCCAAGAAGAAAAGAACAAACTTGCCAAATTAGAGGAAGATGAAAGAATAAAACAGGAAAAAGAAAAAGAAACTCAGATGAAAGAATGGCGATTAAAGAACAGGTTGTTCCCAATTGCCGATTTATCATCAGTCCATTGGGACAAGCGTTGGATGGAAGATTTTGATAAAATTACCAATGGTATTAGTAATGTAAAAATTAATTCCCTCGAGGATGAAGAATTTTTACGCGATTACTGTGACCAAATAATTGATTTCGTGCTCCACCTCGATGTATATTCAATTAATAACGATCCTGAGGTAAAGGATTTGATTATCCGGCGGGTTCATGAGAGTAAAAAAGAAGCAATCATGCGATTAATAGAGCCCGAAGAGCCTTTCGATCAAAATATTGAGTTACGCTTGCAAGAGCTGATTAAGCAATTACCACAAACGCCTAATAGAGTGAGTATCAAACCCAAGCCGGTTCCCATTGAAAAAGAGGAATCAAAGGAAAAAGTGAAGAAACGAGATCAAAAAGAAGTCCCACTTTTTGAATGATTTCTTGTTTATTTTTAAATGCGTAATTAATATTTTTAAGCTCTTTTTGAAATTGATTGGGAATATTAAGATAATTTGATTAGGTCTCAATATTTTTAGAATGTTTGGTAGAGAGAAAACCTTACGGAAATTTTTTCGTAACCATACACTTAGGAAATTGATTCATAACCCACAAGGAAATCCACCAAGAATCC
>CAYGYC010000008.1:0-31364 GCA_964353755.1 uncultured archaeon
TATGCAATATCCGGATAATTTATCTCCTATCTTTTGAGCTTTTAAAATTCTTTTTTTAAAGAAGCAGTAAGAGTTTCAAACTTTTTCTACAATGTTATTAATCCATCTTTTGTAATTTGAAGAGGGTTCTGGGACACCGATTCGGGAAAAATTATTACCAATTAATTGTCCCAATTTCTCTCGCCAAGGAGGTTTTAAGGAAATTATTCGAAATTTCAGTAAATTCTCACATGTAATGTCATAATTTTCCCCAACAGGAATTGAAAAGATATATCCAAGTTGGCAATAAAGAGGAATATCCAATTTAAATTTTGATGAAGGCGGGAGAAAAAATGTTCGTAGCATATCGTATTTCACTATTTTAGATATATAATCTTTTAATTGAGCTGTTTTATAACCTGATTTTTCAATGAAATATTTTAGAGGACGAATTGGGGCGAAAAAAAAGTAATCTAGACGGGATTTGATTAAATCACAAGATGAATTTAGAATTATATAACCAAAGATTGATGAATAATCTTTGATTTCAAATTCAATTAATTCCCTTTTAAAAATATCACCTTGACAGGGTCTGTTTATAAATTCAGGTTCGGGATGTTGGTATATATCATGAAATGGAGTTGAGTTGAATTACTCCTCCTCCACTTCCTCTTTTTTTTCGATTACCGGTTCCAAATAGGTTCCAATTTCTTTATCGTTTGTCCTATCAAATGAAAACGAGGGTATTTTTATTTTATAATTTCCCGGAATAAATTCTTTAAGAGCTGGATCACCTTTAGGAAACATACCTAATTCAAAATCTCCGAAATCTTCTTCCATTTCTAATTCTTCATGTGTTTGAATAAGCACTTTATCTTTGTGTTTTATATCTGTAGTTTTATATCTTGGTTTTTTAGGAAGTATCTCTCCTTTTTTACCAATATATATAATTTTTATGGAAAATATCTATTTTAAGAAATACTGATATTCTTTTTCTTTACTTAATTGTAATCTAAAACTAATAAAATCCCTGGATCGGGGACTTAACCTAACAAGATGTATATTTTTACCTTGAGAACTGGAATTTACTCATTTTTGAAATAAAAGCCATTAATTACATTATCTTTTGAGCTGTTAAAATCTTTTCATTATAGAAGGGTTGAGCGGGCATCAATACTATAATTTATCGCATCTTTCATGTAAAATGCTCACAATGAAATAGATAATTCAAGAAGATTTTTTCTTGATATACAAGAAATTTCAAATATATTTAATATATCCCTTCCTATAACACTTTCAGGTAGTAATTTCAAATATTTCATCGGTAATATATGAATACTATTAATCGGTATTATGATTTCATCGTTATTTGCAGTATTGAACGATATCTTAATTCGTTCACAAGTCAGCCTATAAAATGTAAATTTCCCTCCAAATCCAATCCCTATCATTTTTTTAAGTACTGCATTTTTAAATTTATGGTGTTCTAAATCTTTCAAGGGAATTTCTAAATCGAAAGCATCTTTAGCTCCTAGTATTGTACAATCTGCTCCCGTATCTAATAAAAAATCAATTCTTGTTTTCCTAATGTTCAAGAAAGGTATTTCAATAAACCCGGTGATATAGGGGGTTTTCTCTTCATCAAACCACCCTCTGATAATATGCATTTAATTCACAAAAAAATGATAAGATTTTATTTTATTGATATATTCGATAGCAATTTCATTATCATTGGGATATTGTTCATTAAGAATTTTTCTTAATTCATTAAGATCTTTCCTTGCGGCAATAATTTTTCTGTCTTTTACTGCTATAAAGCAATTAGGGTATTCTTTTTTTAAGGAAGAATAATTTTTCTTAATCCACTTCTTATTTTCAATCCCTTCCTCCAAATCCCTTTTACTTTTTTCATCCATCTTTTCAATTAAAATTCTATTTTCCGTCATTCTAAAGACCATTTTCTCCTTATTCCTTTATAATTCTTTTCTTGTTATAAAAATGTTATTAAAATTATAAAAATTATAATTTTTTGAAATTTTTTTTACTAAAGACGTGAGATAACTATTATTGACTGATTTTTTATTTACTTTCAATTCGTTTTAAGGCATGGATTGCATCTTGCACGTAAATGTCTTGATGGGGCTCAAAGATTTTGAGAATGTGGGAGATAATGTCCGAGGTTAAGTATTTGGGCTCTAGGTGGTTCAAAAAGTGGTACCAAAAATCTTCGAGGGTCGATAATATCTGCTTTTCAAGGGCTAAGGCGCGTGGATCTTCCAGTTTATGTTTAAACTTGCGACTAAAGAGGGCTCGTTCTATAATGAAGGAAGTCACATCATATAATAAAATGCCAAGATCGCGCGGAATGAATTCAATGGTGCCGCCCCCACCAGTCCCCCAATCGATCATAATGAATTGATTTTTATTATTTGTGGTATCGAGCCGTATGTGTTCGCCTTTTAAATCATTATGGGTGGTTATCTCCCATAACTTATTTAATAAGGCGGGAACGACCTTAACTAAGATGTTGTATGGGACGATCGTCGTTTCATAGGGCGGTAAAATCTCAAAGGTTCCAGTTTGCTGATCTAAGTCGAGACCGCCGAGCAAATTATATAGTAAACATTCGAAAGAAACCGAAAATTTAAATTCCATCCAGAGAATCGAGGCAAATTGCAGTTTTTTCCCACGATAGTACTCTAGAAGTAATTCAACCTCCTCATAGTCTCCCGATGAATTCATGAAAAGGGTTTCATTCAATTTATTTTTGATGGTATAAAACTCTTCTTCTTCCTTTACAATGCCATTGAAAACTTTCAACGCTTTGTTATAGTCTTCCTGAGAGATAGTTCTATTCATAAATTTAGCATTCAAAAAGTTGGAAAGCCCCTTAAAAAAATTGATAAACGCCCCATTCTCCCAGAAAAAGGGGCGAGGAGTGGGAAATCCTAAGGTATATAGTTTATTCTGTTTTTCAAATTCCTCGCGCCCGGCGAGATAATTCCCGACTTTAGCCACATACGCGAAGGACGGCTCCCCTTTCACAAGAAATCGCATGATGCTATTTGTGGGTCTCCTATTGCCTGGACCCGGCATGTACGCCGATTTTTCTAACTCCCACTGGTTTATGTCAATGGCATCCGGAACTAAAAAGTTGTCCTTATGGCCATTAATGTATTGTTTCACGGTTTCGTTATTCATGAGATTAATGGCCATTTCATATTCGCGATTGGGAAAAAGATACCGTAAATCAATGCGACTTAAGGGGGCATAGTAATTCGGCGGGATATAATTGCCTTGCATAAACCTTCGTAAGTCTATGTCATCTAAATTAATCCAGGGCATAGAAATTAATCACCCATTCCGGTAAAAAGCAAAATGTACCATTTTAATCTTTTCATTCATGAATTGTTAAGGTTAAAAATCGAGATTGTCAAAATCCTGCAATAGGTCCATAAAAATTTGGTAGCATTTCGGACAGACTCGGATATATCTCCCATACTCTGTATAATTTTGGATACATTTCTCACAAATCCATTCATTACACCGCTCACACCGTTCTTTTGCCTCTTGGTCTTTGTGAATATAACAAAACTGCATTACTTAATTTAGGTCCTTCTGAGTAGATAAATTTTTTATTACAGTCGAGGGAATCAGTCCTTTAGGGCGTTCCCTTATCTATCAGATGAATTTTGCGTTGTTTGGATAATTTTTTGATTTCTCGTTCTCGGCGCATCGCCTCTTTTCTAGATCGATATTCTTCATGATAGAGAAGTTGCACAGGGCGCCGACAACGCGTATATCTTGCCCCCTTCCCATTCTCACCATTATGTTCCTGCATTCTTCGCGTGAGATCCGCAGTATAACCCGTGTAAAAGGAGTTATCCTTCTCACATTTGACAATATAAACATAGAACTTGCTCATGCGTATCACCTAAAATTTATCATCCCCCCTCTTAAACCCTCATATTCCCTGAAAAATATTGAAATATTAATTTTGAAGATTAAGGGGTTTTTTCCCGTCGGCGACCCGAAAAATATTCTCTACGACGATTTGCGCCATGCGTTCCTGGCTTTCTTCGGAAGACCCTGCGATATGGGGCATCGCGATTACGTTATCAAATTGAAATAAAGGATCTGTTGGATCTGCGGGCTCTTCCCAATAGACATCCAACGCAACTCCGGCTATCCATTTCTGCTTAAGGGCTTGTAATAAAGCTGCTTTATCAATGACGGGGCCGCGACTTACATTGATCAAATACGCGGTGGGCTTCATCTGTTTCAGTTCTGCCGCTGAAATCAGATTCAGGGTATCTTCCATTAGTGGCGTATGAAGCGTGAGATAGTCTGCTTCTTTCAAGAGCTTTCCGAGGTCCTGCGGTCCCCCTAAAAAATCAAGGTGATATTTGGAAATTAATTCTTTCTCAGGTCTGCGTTTGATTGCCATTAACTTCATTCCCATGCAGAACGCACGCTTTGCCAATTCTCTTCCTGAATTTCCGAATCCCACTATTCCTAACGTTTTTCCGTACAACTCATAGCCGATAGGATGCCCTAATATCCGATTTTGGAAAGCGCTTTGGCTTTCTAATAATTTCCGCGATAGCGCCAACATGAGGAAAATAGTAGATTCGGCAACGGTAATTCCATTTGCACCAACGACATTGGCGACATCAATCCCAGATTTTTTAGCTGCAATCTTATCTACGCCTTCCAGCCCTACCCCAAACTGCTGGATTAACTTTAAATTTCTTGTTGCTCTAATAATTTCTGCCGTAATTTTCTCCATTGTCGGAATGATCACGTCCACATCTCTGACTTGCTCAATTAAAGGTCGATTCATGTCTTGCATTCGAAATTCAAAGTTTTTTACTCGTCTTTTAATGCGTTCGGCTGCAGTTTTCCATCCCGCGCCACAGAAAAGGATTATCAACTCCGTCACCAACTTACTACTTTATTTACTTTGAAAGGTTTTATTGCTCTATTTTGACAATTTCTGTTATGAGTAATCTAATAAAAAATTAATTAGCTGCCTAATGATTTTTTATGCATATCCAAGTAGACCTTACGAACACCTTAACCATTGAATCCGGCCTGCTGCAGGCTGGGTATTTAACTTGGAGTCTGTATGGGGAAGGCGCGCATCAAGAATCGGTGCAGATTGTAAAAAAGACGCCGCTTTTTCAAGTGCGGGAAATCGGTGAGACAAATTATGGCGGGTTTATAAAACTGCCTTCTTTACAGGGTGGAACTGAATTCAAGTTTAGCACGACTTTAATTTTCACCACCACAACCATGAATTTTTCCACTCCTAATTTTAAATTTGATATATACCCAAAAACTCTTATAATACAATATTGTCGAAGCGCCAAATTCTGGGAAAGTAACGATCCCGAGCTTAATGAAATTGCCCATAATCTACTAACAGAATCGGGCGCTGATGTTCTCAATTATTTAAAAAAAACCTGTAGTTTTGTTCGAGAAAATATTAAATTTCGTGAAAATCTTCCTCTCCGCTTAGGGGCTAGACTTGCTTTGAAAGAAGGGAAAGGGGACTGCGATGAATTTTCGGACCTTTTTATCACGCTCTGCCGAATAAATCACATCCCTGCTCGACGGGTCACAGGAATTTTATTAACCGGCACAAATAGTTTCGGTTTGCACGCCTGGTCCGAGGTATATTTTCCCCCCAATTCGAATTGGATCCCCTTCGATGTTGCTCTCGGGGAATTCGCCGCAATTAAATGGAATTACTTAATTCGTGCGCATATGGGTCTTAATAGCGAGGCTCCCGTGATTCGCTTTAAATCAAAAGTCGGTAAAAATTTCCGTGCGCGATTTGAAGGAAATGATGTCTCGCAAATTTCCCTTTTACCGTAATTAAGCCGCGCTTTTTTCGTTTTAGTAAAATATAAATTACTGGAAAATTATTTCATTCAATAATGGCTTTCTTTCATTTGGGATCGATCTTATTGGATTTACCCCTCACGTGGGATGAGAAAATGACTATAATCCTCATTCTCTTTTCAGCAGGGCTTCTCTGCATGGTCTGTGCGATCCTTCTCGCAATTTATCTGCTGAAAAGTGATCGCTTCACGAATAAATCTAAGCCGGAAAAAGAATCGCTTTCCTTTCCCTCCTACGAGGCGCTGGAAGAAGAATCGCGACTATCACGATTAAAATCGAAGATAGGAAGGCTCTTTAGAAGAAACGAAAGAACTTTCAAACGATCCAACGAAGAACTGGAAATTCCCAAAGATGAATCATCCAAAACTGCCGAGAATGTTATATATATACCGCCTGAAGAAGATTCCGAGCCCACTGATAATGATTAATCCGTGTCTATTGGAGCTAAACTTTTCAACAATCCTACCTTTTGGGCCTCTTTTTCCTTTTTAACAGTTGTACGGATCGCCCTTAACCTTCTAATTAGTTATAAAAACTTATAAATTTCTATAAAAATCTATAAGATTCTATGCCAATTCTCCATCTACCCACATGCGAGTAGACCCGCCCTAAGGTTATCAGACGGTACGCCCGTCGCCGGGTTCAAGCCATCCAGCACGGTATCGAGGGCTATCAAGAGATTTCTCTTGAGGTTGGTCATGGGGTCTGGAGACCTGAGGGGAGTTACCCCGTAGTGCTTGAAAAGGTCGTAGAGCTGCGCCCACTGCCCGTAGGGACTGCTCGGTTTCAAACGGGGTTTTAGAACGCCCCCGACTTGTGCGAGCAACCGCTCGTAGCAGGCTGGAAGGGGTTCCATGAACCCTAAGCCTTTTCGAGCTATCACATAACTTGCCAAGACGTGATCTGAGAAGTTAAGTGACCAGGAATATTTCAATGCCCCAATGATCGTGGTATAGGCGGGATGTACTTTGCGTACCGCGATCCCGTGCCGGGCGCATTTGCGCTCCAGCAGGGGGAGCATTGAGGTTTTTAATTGAGTGAGTTTACGATTTCGTTTCTTATTATAAGAGAAAGACTGCTCGAATGCTAAATCTTCAATGACCAGCCCTTTCCCTGTGTTTAAACAGTAATTTATGACCTTATCGAGCTTGAAGCTCGCGTAATCATTCCGTCGGCCCTTGCGGTAGGAATGCAAGTTCCGAAATGGGATCTGGTGATAACTTAAAAACTTCCCCGCTTTATCAATATTGACCAGGATAATGAAATTATAGTTGAAGTCCACCCCTATCGCCCCGTGCTGAAACCCAAAGTGCGTAATGGGTTCAGAAGTGTCATAGGATACGTGGGCGTAATAGCGCACTTCCCCTTTGACAAATTTCCGTTTCACGACCACGGTGTATTTATCCCGTTGGAGGAGTGCTTGGAAGGTTACTCTTTGGTCTGGATTCACCGCGAGCGGAACGCACAGGCGTTTCGGAATCGTCCCTTTCGCTTTGTAAAAGGTCGAAATCCGCAACTCATCGGAGGGCAAGAGCTTCAAATTATTATTTTGTACCCCACCCTGCGCCTTGCCCACACAGCCAAACGACGCATCCCGGCGAATGAGAAATTCGGCGCGGGAAATGCTTCCCCGAATGCGTTTCCAAAACAGGTTTTTCGTGCCAAAGACGACGGGTTTCAGGGTTAAGTGCGCCAACCTATTTTGGAGACACGATGATTGGGAGTACAACCCTTTCAAGCTCCGATCTTGGGGGTTCTTCTCCTTATTTCTTGTAATCTGTCGGTCCACGACTTCAATTTTATGTGCAAGATAGTTCTTTCGCTTCTTCAACCACGTTTTCTGTTGTTCGAGTGTGGTCTTATTCTCGGTCAGGATGGTATTGACGTAGGGGTTGTTCTGGCACAGTTGCATCAACTGCTGTTGAATCCCTGTTGCCCCGTGGAAGAGGAGCCGATACCCCTTGCGTTTCATCCGATTATAAAGGGTAAAAATTTCATTGAGCTGGTTTATTTGGGCTTCTGAAGGATGTAAGCGAAAGAGACGCGTGGTCATCATATCCGTATTCCCATCAATTTCAGATGAACTTCTTCAAAGAGTTTAGTCGAGGGTGCGTTATAAAGGTTTGCCCGTAAAATGCGCAAATCCTATTTATGCGCAAATCCAGCTAAGCGATTAATTTTCCGTGTTCGTGAGGATTTGGTTAATTTGAGTCGTCTTTTTCTTCCCCCGGCGTTTGCCATACAAACGGCTACTGAAATGGACAATGATTGCGATCATATCAGCCATGATTTCTGGCTTGTAATCCGCTTCGACCTGATTCACCAGGATTAACTCGGTCCCAAATGAGTGGAGCATGGCGCGGATCAACTCCACCCCAAATCGGGCCAGCCGATCTTTGAATTCGATAATGACCGCTTTGATAACGTGCGTTTGGCAATGGTTTAGTGAACGTAACAACCCTTTCCGTTTGAAATTCATGCCACTGGCGATATCTTCATAGATCTTTTCAATAAGATAGCCATTGGCTACCGCATACGCTTCAAGTCGGTCACGTTGCCGGCTTAAATTGGCGCGCTGGATCGTTGTAGAAACCCGACAGTAAATCAGACAGGTGTTCTCGTTACATTGTTGCGTATCAAAATTCATTAACCGCTTGACTTCACTCAGTTTAAAGCGGCGTTGACCACCTTTTCCAACAACCGCTTGTATATAGCTTTTGTTACTCCAATTACGGAGGGTCTGGGGCGTAACACCCAAAAGGGTTGACACTTCCCTCATTCGCAGTAACTTATCAGGAATCATCAATCTGTTGTTCGGAAAAGACTATTGAAACGACCAACTTTTTATAGAAATTTATAAGTTTTTATCAGATTTTGACTAACAGTTCGATTAATATCCCGATATTTCATAGGTCTTTAATCGAATTTTTCGTAACTACCGGTATGAAAGTGAGGAATAAATGCCAGGATTGTCACGATTACAAAATTCAGAAACGGCTCCCTGATTATCAAGTAACTTTCAATCATTGGTGCGAATCATTCCAAACTCCGTGTGCCTTAGTTATGCAGTGCGATTTCCAGCCTAAACTACCAGAATCTCCGCAAAAACAAGAAGCCAACCTTAATACCAGTGAGATTTTCAATATTTTCGTTAAAAAGCCGTCACCCTCTCCTCCTTTCATTGATTAATTAATACTTCTCTAGATATCTCATTTTTTCTTTTATCGGAAGATACTAAAAAGGTATTTTTCCATATATATAATATAGTAAATTACGATATTTCGAAGTGAGATTCTAATGAAGCAGGCGTTAGGAATTTTTTTAATTGTGGCATTTGTGGTGACATTAGTCACCGTCCAATCTGTTCCAATTTCAGTAGCAACGAATGAATCGCAAATCCAACAAATTACACACGACCAATTTAATGATACTGCCCCCATTATCCACGTGGATCCACAGAACTCTATCCATTTTGTATGGACTAGTTGGACTGATAATCCAATTTACGATCCCTTATACCCGATTTCTTATTTGACAAATAAAGGTGCAGGAGAGACAGGTCTCATATGGGAACGTCTTGCTTATAAAGCCTACAAGGATTTTGCCGTGGATTCAAATGGGATCGCCCATGTAACTTATTGTGCCTTAAATGATATTCCCGGACTCCATTCCGATATTGTTTATGCAAATCTCTCGCGTGGTCAATTCCATCCCATGGAAAATGTGACATATGACAGCGCAAATCAAATCGAGAATAAGATTGCGATTGATCTAAATGATAAAATTCATGTCATTTATACGATGCCCCCTGATCAAATCTGGTATGTCAATACCTTAACTGGCTGGTTTGGAACTCCAACTACTGTTGATCCTAGCGGGAAATCGAATTCCGAAATTGCATTTGCGGTTGATTCCAATGGGAAAGCCCATATTGCCTGGACAAAAACGCAAGGAAAGCAAAGTGAAATCTACTATTCCAATAATATCCTAGGAAGTTTCATTCAACCGATAAATATCTCGCAGGCAATGGGTGTTAATGATTCCCAACCTGCTATTACTGTCGATTTACGAAATTATGTCCACATCACGTGGGTCAAAGGAACTATTCCCTCTGAAATTTATTATGTTCTCTATTTTCCCACAAATGGAACTCTTAGAACTCCCATAAATATTTCTCAAACTCCCTCTTGGAACGAATTGCATCCTGTCATTTGTGTCGATTCGAAGAATGTAACCCATATTGCTTATGAAGGCAGCACGGCTACAGATTCCGAAATTTTCTACCTCAACAACTCTAAAGGTCTTTTCGATTCGCCTAAAAATATCACTAACAATGCTTACAATGATTGTCGTCCTTCAATTGCCGTCGATTCATGTAATAATATCCATCTAGCTTGGGAATCCTGGATCGATTCTATTGCCAATATTTACTACACCAAACTAATTCCACGAGTGATTCGCCCTGAAAATGGTGGGATCCCTAGCTTTGAATTACTTCCAGTATGTATCGTGGTTATTGCACTAATGTTCAGGCGAATTCAACAAGGCAAGAAATATTAATTTATCATCCTTTTATTTTTTTCATCTAAAAAGAGTAAATAGCCCATTTTTTTTAATTCCCTCCTTAAATCTCCTTTTTAAGAGGTTTCAAAAAAATTTCTCACAAATCACTCTCTTATCTGTTACCTTTGAAAGAAAGAGGAAGAAATCGATCGACATAAAAATCTTTAGAATTATCTACTAACTAACCTTTTTAAAGCCTTTTAATTAAGGCATTGATTTTGTGGGGAATAATGTTTTTAAGTAGTTACTCTTGATAATATTACAAAACTTAATTTTTCACTTTAAAATAACGAATCTTCATATAAAGGGTGACTAGAACGAAGCCATTTAATCAAGTTTGTCGAACTATTTCCTTTAAAAATAAAAAATTCAATAGTTTGAATTTAATCTTTATCTTTTTAATCGCGGGCTTTATTGGAGGTCTCAGTACCATCCTTCCCTCGCTGTTTTTAGGTGCTTCTAACGAGGGTAACTCCATAGAAGAGAAGTCCGGCGCTAACCTAGGATATGAAGAGGTTATCCGGGTAAATATTGATAGATACGGCAATCTTACAGTTCAAGGATCCTTTCAAGGTCCCCAAATCACCCCGAATGTGGATTGGTCTCTTCCTGAATATGATTATATCTATATGTTACAATTTGATGTTGTCAATCCGAACACCCGTGACTATTTTTATCAGAGGCAAACTCAAGTTCTCAATCCCGCCCTTCCTATGAATGATGTCTACCTCCACATACTTTTCTTGACCGATGATATTAATCCCTTCGTCGAAGGAATGGCAAATCCCGTAATTCTCAATCCCACTCAAATGCAACAGGTTGCTTCAATCATAAAAACTGATCTGGAACGAGCCTTTGGGATCTCCAATAATTTTTCAGCAGATCCCATAGGAACTGCTTACTATCAATCTTATACAAAAATCATTACGTACGGCTTCAACTTTTCTACTCCAGTTAATTATAATTACTTCATTCAATTCTTACAGGATCATACTCCCGCGGGTTTAGCTGACTCCTTCGCACCGAATCGAATTCGCAATACAGATTCCTGGCTGAATTGGTTTTTTACAAACAATTGGTATCCTGGCCTGATAGAAAAGGTCGCCGCGTTGTCCAGATCTCCCCTGGGAGATTATAACACCTCATTTGAATGTAATATCTTCTTACAATATCCTCAATTCTTCGGAACCGATTACCCAAGCACTGAGGAAACCTTTAATCTAAGTGAAGTCGTAGATGCGCCTTTCATCCCGCTTATTGATTTAACTGAATCGGCATATTCTAGTTCCGAAATAGAAATTTTAGTGGAAAATGGAAACATCACCTCTGACACAAGTTCACAATATCATATTCCCCGATACCAAGGGCTGGACCATGATTGGTGGCTCCTGCGCAATACTACTCTCTATAATACGCAGGTAACGGGGCTAGGAAATGTGTCTGATATTCAAATCTCTTTTACCGCTCCGGTTATAGCAATGAATATCCTAACTCCTCCTCCCCCTCCTGCTACTGTCAATGGTCTGGTAAATATTGTAGTCACAACTCAAACCGCGTTAGCAGCACCCTCCTGGCTCTTTGCAGAGATTTTTGATGAAGCCACCTTTCAAAAAATTATGTTTGATGATTTCGCCTATCAGTATAGTGTGGGATATCAGCCGATAACCTTCATGACGCTGGGGAGTGTGGTAGAAGGCATTTATATGGGGGTATGGAACAATAGCTATCGGTATCCCAATGGGAATTATTATATATATATTGCTGGACAGATAACTGAATTATCTAGGAGGACCCCTCGCAGTTTCTTTATGGGAAATGTGTATAATTTCTCCCGCTTTACTCTTAATAATCCCATTGCCAGTAACCTCACCGTAATCTCCCCCTTGGGTAACCAACCCCTCTCTAAAAATGTGAATATTTCGATTATGGTAACAAACCCTGAACTTATCAAAGCCGTGACCTATGAGATAATAAACCATTCCCAATATTTCCTCCCATATATCTTAGAGCCTGTGCCAATGGTAAATGGGAGTCTTATCAATCGCACCACTAATTGGAGCGCCCTTTGGGATTCGACCACCGTTCCAAGTACTTACGATTATATTCTCCGCATTAAAGTCACCGATGCCAATGATACCTTCTTTACTGATCGCCCCATCACGGTCCAAAATACCCTCTTTCAAGAAAATGTTCCCCTCTACGCTCCCATGGGTGGGTCGGACCCCAATTATGACCTCAATATTGGGACTATTGTTACTCCTCCTACTTCTCCGGGCGGCGGTGGAGAAGGCGGACCGGGTATGCATGCGTTCTTTGGATATGGGGTTAATTTCGGGATGGATTTTAGATCTCTCTTATACCGCGATGTGGTAGGAGTACTTTTCATGGCTGATAATCCCCATACGACCAATCCTGTCTGGGATATGATGGTTGGCCTTCCCGAATTTGATTATGGGATGTCCATCATGATGCCAGATAATTCGCCGGCAACGCAGCTGACGGCAGACGCCATTATGCACGAGGCGGTAGTAGCGTTTAACCTTCCGACCGACCTCCCATTCATTGGAGCTTATCCGATGGAAATGGGCGGGGGGAGCACCGTGTATTTCTTTGTCTATGGGGCCAATTATTCCTCCATCACCTATGGGGATTTTGTAGACAAATTTCATCTGAGTGTCCCCTCGGGGTTAGCTGCCCTTTTCACCAGGGAAAATATGACCCAGGCTGATCTCAACTCCTCCCTCATGTTTGGCTGGATGAATCCCACCGGTCCAATGGGGAGTATGTATGCCTATTCGCCCTATCGCAATTATGATTTTGGATTATATGCCTTCATTTCACCCACTATTTGGATCCCGAATTACTTCAACAGTTCGCTTGGAGCCACGAATTCCTTCTCGTTGAAGGCTTTATTCCCCCAAATTCCCCAAATTAAGGCGTGCGCCCCGACTGTTGCCAGTACGGTACTCTCCGGCTTCGGTCCGAATTTCCTCGGTGCTCCATTTGGCGCAGTTGTCTTGAATGCTAACATCACAGATTGGTATCCGACCGATCCCTTCATGGTGAATGTTACTCCTTTCTCCGGATATCCTATCCCCTCGACTTTAAACCTCATCACATTCACTTTACTAAATACCGAGGAGACCCCCTACGGCCTCCTTTCCACAGATGATATTCGAGTGAACTTCACCGGACCTTTCATCAAGAACAACCTTCTCTCACCCACTCCTATGCAATCTATTCAACTAGAGGATTGTAATATGACGGTCGAATTGCAAGGTCTAGCGGGCGGATGGGATCGCGTACAGTATGATCTACGTCCCGTTGGTTACCAACAATCTTATCTTTATGGTGATCTCCATTATAATGGGCAAAATTGGACACAAGTAATCTCTTCCACTGATCTACCTGCCGGTGCCTATCAGCTCAATGTTTATGTCCGGGATACGCTCTCCATTTGGGCGCTCAACCGAACCATCTTCTATGTAAACAACACCGCTCAGATAACTAGACTGGATATCTATATTAATGAGAGGGGCGGCGTGGAAATCGGGTATGGAATAACTCAATCTCCTTTTCCTGGTGCTATAGGATATGGGATCGACTTGGGGATTGTTCCTAAAATCTTCAATTTAAGTGAAATTTTAGACGTCGAAATTTACATCGCCTCGGAGAATACATTCAATCAACTGGCTCTTTATGGGACTTCAACGAATTGGAATGTATTAGTTATCATAAATGGGTGGGCATCAACACCAAAAGCACGACTCAGAGAAATAGCAAGCCCTATTATAGCCGATCTCGAACGAGTCTTCAATATTTCAGGGATGTTAAACGAACTTGAAGATTTTCAGGGAACTTCTCGCTTGCGTTCTGATCGCATCGCCTTCGCTATGAACTATACTATCGGCCGGGATTATCTTTACTTCCTAGATCATTACGAAACAGTCCGGTCCGGCAATCTTTCGAACCTCGTTTCCAAAGAGAATCTACTACGAGCAAATCAATCCTACATCAGTTATTATATTTATCCCGATTGGATTCGCCCATTCGTGGGACTCCCTCCAAATTATGATATGGATAGTTTAACTTGGCTTAGTGCGTGGATGTGTTTTGATAAGGTTTATGATTATACCCTTCTCAATCAAACCCATTACTTCTCTTTAGCAGAATTTTTAGACGTTCATCAACTCAATGCCGATGAAGAATGCGGGATGACTCTTGGAAGAGTTGATATTTACTCTAATGTGGCTTGTGGATATCATATCGATGTATATCCGAATCATCCGATTTATACTTGGTATGATGGTTTTTACGATGGATTTGATCATTATCGCTATCAATTACTTTACAAAGATGGACATGACATTACAGGAATAATTAGTACGGACGATATCCGCTTCAATTTTACAGCGCCATATACTTCTATACAGGTTCTCACCCCCCTTCCGGACTCAACCATCCATGGAGTGGTGGAAATACGAGTGAATGCTACCATGCTCCAACCTGCATTAAATGATGTGACCCTTTTCATATGCCCCGCGGGGACTTTCCAAATGGATCTCCAGGGATTTATGCAGATGCCTAGTATCAAGACACTCAGTTTCCCTTATGATCCAGTGGAACTCTGTTGGAGAGGTTACTGGGAAACGCTCACAGACCAAATACCTAATGGGTGGTATGATCTAATTTTCGAATTTGAAGATGCATTGGGGAAATTCCAGCAAGATTATTGCCGGGTACATGTCTATAACACCTATTATAGAGAAACCTTAGGAGTCGTAGTCGAACAGGATGGCAATGTGAGTGCCTCTTTCAATTTTGAAGGGAATATAATTAAAGCCAATCTAGATTATTCCCTTCCGGAATACCAGCAGATTATGATGCTAAGTATGATGGCCTTCAATGCTTATACCGGGCACAATAATTATTCTAAAAAACTATTAAGCCTCGGCTTTCAATTCCCGGAATGTGATTATGGCGTCTCCATTTTAATCTCGCCGGAATATTCACCGGCAGAAGCCCTGTCAATTGCAATCCCTATTAAAAATGATGTAGAGCGTGCCTTTGGTCTGCCCGGACAGCTGAAATACCTTCAAACTGCCATGATGTCCATTCCAACGGGTGCAGCGCCGATCTCCATGAGAGTCGTTAGTTTCGGGAATAATTACTCCGCCTCTTTAACCTATGACTATTTCATTGACCGCTTCCATCAACACCTTCCCAGTGGTTTGAATAACTCCCTCCCAGCCAATACCCTTAAAGGGACAGATTCCAATTTAATGTGGGCACTTTTTATGGGTGGTCTCTTAGCGCAAAGAAATAATCCACCCAATATCGACTACGCTCCCCTTAACATGATGGCTAAGCTTTTCTATCCACACTATGTGGCGGGTGACTTCATGAGTGGTACCCTCACCTCTCACTCTTTATCCCTCTGTGATTTGTTGAACATTCCCCAATTCTTCCATGGTTCTACTGATATTGCCGATTGCATGGAATCCAATGTGGTAATCCTCGTGCAGAACGCCAATATCACGAAGTGGTACCCCAATATTCCTTTTGTGTCCGAGCGCAATGGCGAGACCTACTATAGTGCAACGCCTGCCACTGCCAATAGATATGAATCGTGGGATAAGGAATTTGACAATCGGATTTATAGTTACGCACCTTGGGACGATATCAATGTCACCTTTGACGAACCCATGCTTCGCCCGATCTTCTTAACGCCTCTTTCTGGAACGGTGGTTGATGGGATTGTGAATGTAAGCGTGTTAGTCCAAAATGCTGTTGGCATCGCAGAAGTTCAACTCAAAATCTATTCCGAAGCGGAATTTAGTAAGCTCGATGTTAATAAAGTCATTGGGGGCGGTGGGACCATGCCTAATGTGCGTCCTGAGGGTATGTATGGTTATCAAACCATGACTAATGTCGGTGGCGGGGTTTATAATTACACGTGGCTCGCTTACCAGCATCCGGACGGACCAATTTGGTTAGAAGTGGTTGTATCTGGGTATGGTGGTCAATACGCCTTTAATTCCACAAGGGTTATTATTTCAAGTTCCAATCCATTAGCGATTAATGTCCTCTCTCCAATCAATGGCCAAATCGTCACTGGTCCAATCGAAATCGTCGCTCAGGTAGTGAATTCTACTGACCTTATGATGGTCTTTTGTCAAATAGTTGATGAATCGGGAATAGAAACTCCCCAATATATAGCGCCTGTGCCCCGAGGTGGGAGTATCTATTCAGCGTATTGGGGGTCTCAGGGCGTTTCCAACGGTACTTACCTCTTAGGATTCATGGTATTAGATGAGAATTTTGCTGTTGCACTTAATTTTTCAGTAAAAATTGAGGTACGGAATCCCTTCCCCATTGAAATCACGATAATCTCCCCTATATCTACTCTCGACTGGACTGATTCGGGAATAATCGAGGCGATTGCCACCGGTCCTTATCATATTATGGGGGTAGAATACTCTATTGACGTGCAATATTTTAGTCCCAATTCTCACCAATGGGAATCTTATATTGGGTATGGGTCAGGCCATATGGTTGATCCCGCCTCCGTATGGATGGGTACGTATGATAGCACCTATTGGGAGTATAAAGTTGCCCCCTATGGGTCAGTCTGGTATGATGCCGCTTATCTGGTGACTCTTACCGCGAGTGATACGGCGAATGGCGTATGCTCCGTTTCAAAGCGCTTTACTTTAGAACTCCCGAGACTCCAATTCGCCGAAATTACTTACCCTTCCGATTTTGATTATGTAGGGGATATTTTTAATGTCGATGTCAGTGTCACTGATCCACGGGATTCCATGAGTTCGTTAAATGGCATACTTCAACGTGCCTCCGATGGCGTCGCAGTAGCCGAATTGGAATTTATATTATCTCCGGATAAATCCTTTGGCTCCGCCACTGTCTATAGTTATATTTATCCCAATGATTACTACGATATAATTATTTGGGGGAAGACCCTAAATGGATCGTTCTACGACTGTGTCCGCGTCCAGATTTCCAATTACCCTGTACTATCTGTCGAAAGCGTCACCCCCGGCACCTTTGATACCTTAACGGGTGTCGTGACCGTTCAATTGCAGATTGATGGTCCCTACTCGTTGACTAATATTCAAGCAGAAATCTACGCCGAATCGAGCTATAGTTACATCACTTTCTTGGACATGTTCGTATATAATCCCCTCAGTGGGTTTTATGAGCAACAATTAACCACCTCTTATCTTCCGGATGGGAATTATCGGATTGAATGCTATGTGGAAGATATTTATTCGCAAGAGGTCATGCGGGTAGTTCATTTCTCCATTGATAACCCACCCCATGTGACGCTCATGGCGCCCATCAATGGCTCTCTCTATGAAGAATATGAGACTATTACGATTGCGGCCGCCATTCCGGACGCGGACATTTTTTTGGTGGAACTCTGGGTCAATAACACTTTCATCATGGAGTTTACTCGTCTGGGGATCAATTGGGTCGCCGAATGGTCCTATTCCATCGGATGGGCCGGGATCGACTATCTGCAAGTGAGAGCCTACGATTTCTACGGGTTGGTCAATGATACCGAGTGGCTCTGGGTGATTATCACTCCTTATACGCCCCCTGCGAAGCATGCGGACCTGTATGATGTCGCGACTACGAATACCGCGGGTGAGGAACAATTTATATTTACGGAAGGAGAAACCGTCGAGTACCATTCCACCATCCGCGGGGATGCCGCCAGCAGCACCTACGTCGTGACGGCACAAACCGATGATCCGTTTCTCCAGGGATATCTCCAGTATAATGAAAGTGTAACCGTGACCGCAGGTTTAGATGTGGAAGTAGTCTTTTCTTTCTCAATTGGACTCGGTGCTCCCGTTGGTATCTACGTCGTTCAAGTCATAATGTGGACGGACTGGCCTTGGAACGGTGGTATCTGCGTGGATTTCATCACCATCATATTTGAGGTCATCTAATATTCAGATAACCCAGGGGATGGCTCGATGAAATCTTTTTTTCTATCTCCTTATTATTCAGAAGAAGGTTTCAATCAATAATCACTAAAATCGGTGAACAAAATGAAAATCAGAAATAATTGGAATAAAGGGTTACTTTTTTTTCTATTCATAGCCCTATTTACGTTAATGTTTCTTTTTGCATCAAATAATACTAACAATCCCGTGGTTAATCTCTCTCCAACAAATTCCCCTACTCCCCTTGCTCCATTGCAAGGACCTACTCACCTCGATGCTCAAACTGATGCTTCCGTATACCTCCCGAAACAAGTTATTTATGTCTGGGCAAATTTCACCTACGAAAATGGGACCGCAATTGGAGGCGCCACAGTTGGCTTCCTTCTTCAAGGACCTAACCATGAACCCTTAGCTACCAAAGCCAATCTAACAGATGCCAATGGAATCTCCACGCAAAATTTTCCTATTCAGCAAAATTACTATGATGGGAACTATTCGGTCTATGTCACTGCTTCAAAAGGAGCTTTAAATAATAGCAAAACATTATTTATCTGGGTAAATGCCTCCCACCTCCGCATCTCAATGGAAACTGTCTATTTGATCGGTGATCTTATCCGCGTGTATGCCTTTTATGACTTTACGAATGGCACCCCTATCACTAATGCCTTCTGTGGATTTGTGCTCCGTAACGCCACCGGCCCGCTGCAAACCAAAGCCGCATTCACCAATTCCTCTGGTATAGCGACCCAATCCTTCGGCACCATGAATTACGCCGAAGGATTCTATGAAATGTATGTAACAGCAAACAAAGGAAACTATACTGATGCCGTAAATCAAACCTTTTTTATAACCTCTTACATGGGGCCCATCATAAAGACCCCCACTTTAACACCTAGCCCCCCTGCCTATAACCAATCCGCGCTTGTGAATGCGTCCATCGGCATTCCTTCCGCATATGGCATTATCACGAATGCCCTTGTGAGTTTTTGGAATGGTACGGGGTGGTATAATCTAACCATGACTAATTCCACTACGCCTGATGCCAAAGGATTCTCGTACTGGAATGCCCCTATTCCCCCTCAAAGCTGGAATCTGCAAATCTCCTATAAAATCTGGGCGCGAGATTCCCAAGGGAACCAATCTTGGAACGATAACCAGGGCAAATTATTCAATTACACCGTGATCGATTTGTGGGGGCCGACAATCCAAAATCCCGCTATCAGCGCTCCCACCGCCTATAATACAACGGTTTATATCACGGTGCATATCCTGGAAGATCCGTTCTGCCCCACTAATGCGTCAGGAATTGAGACAGTCTTTCTGTACTATCAATATGGTGGTTCAAAATGGTTTTTCGATCCTATGATCCAACTGAACGGCACTAACTTCGATGCTTATTTCCAGGCATCCATTGCTCCCTTGCCCTATAACACTATTGTCCAATTCTATATCTGGGCTAATGATTTCGCTAATAACCCTTCCATTAACAATCAAGGTGGAGCTAATTATTCCTATACTGTAGGGGATCTCTGGGGACCTTACATTTCTAATGTTATGGTCGCTAATGCGCCCATTACCTATATGATACCTGCGAATATTACTTGCCGCATTCGTGAGGACACGAACGCTAGCGGCCTTTCAACTGTTTATATGATTTACTTTAATGGAACCGCTTGGAATATCCTCTCTATGGCCCGATACAGTGGGAATCCCTATGATGGGTATTATTCGGCCCTGATTCCCCCCATGGCTTATGGATCGATCATCCTATATTATGTTTGGTGCAACGATACTGCAGGGAATTCAAGGGTTGACAATAATGGTGGGCTTTTTTATTATTACATTGTGGATGATTTCTGGGGACCTAGTATCTCGGAAATCACCCTCCAAAATCCGCCTATCGCCTATAATATGCAAGCAAATGTGACAGTACGCATGCAAGAATTCCCCTCGGCGGCGGGGGTGGCGAATGCCATCCTTTATTATGGAAATGTAACCAATTGGCATAATATTGCTATGACTCGTTACAGTGGGGATGTCTATGATGGCTATTATTCGGCACTCATTCCCCCCCAGCCCTATGGAACTCTCGTCCAATATTGGATTTGGTGCAATGACACCGCCGGTAACCCCAGTATTAATGATAATTTTGGAGTATATTATTCATATCTTGTTAATGATTTCTGGGGTCCTACTATTTCTGCCATCACCGTGGTGAATGCCCCTATTGCATACAACATGCAAGCGAATGTAAGTTGTCGAATCGTAGAACCCCCCTCAGCCGCGGGCGTAAGTACAGTTATTTTGAGTTACCATAATGGCGTAAGTTGGAATAATTTAACGATGATGCGCTATAGTGGGGATGCCTATGATGGCTATTATCGAGCGCTTATTCCCACAATTGCCTATGGGATTACCGTTCGCTATTGGGTTTGGTGTAATGATACCGCAGGCAATTCAAGGTTTGATAATAATGGGGGGCTTTATCATATTTATTTTATAAATGATTTCTGGGCGCCAACCATCTCATTGATCACCTTACAGAATTCGCCTATTGCATACAATATGCAAGCGAATGTGACCTGTAGGGTCATAGAACCCAGCGGAGCCGCCGGAACATCCATTGTAAAATTGATTTACCATAACGGAGTTACTTGGAATAACTTAACGATGGTGCGCTATAATGGAGATGCCTATAATGGCTATTATCGGGTGCTCATTCCCGCTATTGCCTATGGGATTACCGTCCGCTATTGGGTTTGGTGTAATGATTCCGCAGGTAATGCGGGCTTCGATAACAACGGCGGCGCTTATTATTCTTACATTGTCAATGATTTCTTGGGCCCCACTATTTCTGCCATCATAGTGGTGAATGCCCCTATTGCATACAATATGCAAGCTAACGTGACCTGTAGAGTCATCGAACCCCCCTCCGCCGCAGGGGTAAGTAAAGTTATTTTGAGTTACCATAATGGCATGAGTTGGAATAATATAACGATGGTGCGTTACAGCGGGGATGCCTATGATGGCTATTATCGAGCGCTGATCCCTGCAATCGCCTATGGGATAACTGTGCGTTACTGGATTTGGTGTAATGATACCGCTAGAAATCCTAGCTTTGATAACAATAGTGGAAGTTACTATTCATATGTGGTGAACGATTTCTTACCTCCAACTATCTCCGCTATCATACTTCAAAATCCGCCCATTACTTATAATAAAACGGCCAACGTGACTTGTCGGGTGCAAGAACAGCCTTCAGCCGCAGGCGTAAGTAAAGTTATTTTGAGTTACCATAATGGTGTGAGTTGGAATAACGTAACGATGGTGCGTTACAGCGGAGATGCCTATGATGGCTATTATCGAGCGCTGATCCCTGCGATTGCTTGGAATACGACCGTCCGATATTGGATTTGGTGTAATGACACTGCCAATAATATTCGTTTTGATAATAATTTAGGAGCTTATTATTCGTATAGGATATATGATTTCTGGGGACCTATTATCTCGGGAATCTCGGTCAATACGCCTATTACCTATAATAAAACGGCAATAGTTCAATGCAGCGTTCAGGAGCCGATAAACGCTGCTGGAATAAAGAGTGTAGTAATCATCTATAGGTTCGGAGTAAGTTGGATTAATACGAGTATGAATTATGTTATAGGAGTATATATCGGGTTCATTACCCCACTCCCGTATGGTACAACAGTCCAGTATTGGATTTGGGCCAATGATTCCGCGGGAAATCCAAGTTGGGACAATAATGCTGGCAGTTATTATTCCTATACTGTAGGGGACCTCTGGCCGCCTGCAATTGGATCGCCTATCCAAAATGATACGATAATTGAATATACGGAAGATGTAAGTATCATTGTCCAAGTAACCGAGCCCACCCTTCCAGCAAATGCTGCAGGTGTCCAAGAAGTGACCTTAAGTTACTGGACCGGGTCGTTATGGGTAAATAGCAGTATGGCCTTTATTGGCGGATCGATTTGGAATGGGCAATACAGAAGTGTAATCCCCCGCCAGCCGTTTGGGGTGAGGGTCGCCTATAAAATTTATGCGCGCGATAATGCGAATAATATCGGAGTAAATGATAATAATACGAAATTCTTTAATTATACGGTCACAGATATAACGCGTCCTACAGTAAAATTAACCAATCCTGTAAATGGGTCGATTATTTCGGGCTATATACCATTCGATATTTTTGATATTCTTTCCTTAGATTCCGATGTGGTTAATTTGACCTTGGTTTATCGCTATAATGCCACTCCTTGGAAGATCTACGGATCATATCTTAGTGGCATCAATCTGTCATGGACCATTGGAGGGACTACCACGATTTACGTGAATCTCACCCGTTGGCTTCCAGGAACAAATTATACCATCTTTATTCTAGCACAAGATCTACGTAGATTAGTGAGTCTTCCCTCTGCCATCTATACCATAACTGTTTCCAATTATACCGGGCCTATTGTCTTTAATATTGTCCACGCCCCCTCGCCGGTGGGTTACAATGAATCCGTGACGGTTTCTTGTCGTATTCTAGTACCGACGGCTTATGGAGGAATTGATACAGTATTGTTGCACTATTATAATACCACAGGATGGTATTCAGTCGTGATGCAGAATACGACACCTAAAATACCGGGGATTACGGTGATCTATATAGAAGGGATTCCTAAATTCCCCTTAGCAACGAAGGTTTCATATTGGATTTACGCCAATGATACAAATGGCAATTTCACGAATGCCAACAATTATGGGAAATATTACAATTATACGGTCACAGATAAATGGGCTCCAATCATTTCAGGAACGCGGGTAAATAATCTTCCTGTTACTTATCAGTTAATGCCCGAGATATTTACCCGAGTCATGGAGCCATTAGGAAGCTCGGGGGTGAAAACGGTAATTGTTTCCTATTATAACGGAACGGGCTGGTTCAATAAAACGATGACACGGATCGCTGGTAATCCTTATAACGGCAATTATACCGGGCAGCTTCCTCGGATGTCCTACAATACTTTAGTGCGCTTTTACATTAGGGCTGAAGACAATACGGGGAACTTCAGAATTGATGATAATGCGAGTAATCTTTATTCATTCCGAATTACTGATTTCATCGCCCCTGTTATTAATCAAACAGGCGTGGTGAATGCCCCGATCTATTTTGATGAGAAAGCAAACATTACGAGTCGTGTTGTGGAACCTCGAATGGCTGCTGGAGTATACCAAGTCCGGCTGTATTTCCAAAATGCAACGGGGTGGTTTTCAGTACCTATGACTTTGTATTATGGGGATATGTATGATGGTCTATATACCGCATTAATTCCTCCCCATCCGTTCGGAACCGTAATCCACTTTTATGTAGCGGCAAATGATACCGCCCGGAATTCGGCTGTAGATGATAATAGTGGTAACTTCTATTCCTATGCAGTGCTGGATTATTTACCGCCGGCTCCGGTGAGTGATCTTGTGGCGACGGCTTATCTTGGAGCAAGAACTATCAATCTCACCTGGACTCCCAATTCAGAACCCGACTTCCTACTGTATCAAATTCACCGGTCGTTAAGTGAAACAGGGTTTATACCCTCCAAAGCAAATAACATTGCTAACGTGACAAATCGACTAACATCGTTCTTTGTAAATACGGGTTTGGCCGAGAATGTCACCTATTTTTACATTGTACTGGCGGTCGATACCTCGCTTTTAATCAGTACTTATACCCGAATTGTCAATGGGACGACAAGAAGTACGGTTAATCCTTCGGAAATTGTTAAAATTTATGCGAACGTCAATACCCATTTAGTATTCGGTTATTGCGATACCATTCTCGATCTCAGGGCCCAAAATACCTTTGAACTGACCGTTAATAATTTCTCAACGTTCCAAGATTTTTCTGGTCATGTGTTAGTAATGAATTTTTACATTAATATCTCGGTAATTGGCTCGCCTGGATCTTTGACTGGGAGCATCACGCTAATCCTCGATGAGAAGATGCTAGCAAATCTTAGCGCAGATATCGAAGCTAACAGTTTTACAATATACTATTGGGATGGCGATTCATGGGAAGCCTTAATATCGGTCTATCATGCAGGAAATCATAGTGTTACCGCTACCCTTACCCACTTGAGCGTGTTCGGGGCATTTGCCACGCTGATTGGAGGCGGATTCCCTGGGTGGGTGCTTTATATTCTCATTGGGGGTGTCGTAGGGGTTGCCGCCGTCGTCATCCTCACAAGGCGTAAGAAAGCCATTCCGACGGATAGGATAATTCAAACGATTAATAGCAAAGGCCAAGTCAAAATTGAGGAACTTGCTAGGGAATATAAAATCGATAGTAGTGCCATCATGGAGGTCATTCAATCCGGAATAGAGGAAAAACAATTGCGCGGATTTCTAGCCAATAAACGGAAAGAATTCATTACAGTAGCTAAATTGAAGGCAGAACTTACAAAAAGGTTGGAGGGGGATTAAAATGAGACGAAGGCTAGATTTGGTAATAACCGCGGCTGAATTCAAATTAGATGTAGAGGATGTCCTATCGACTCTGCAGGAAATGGTTGAGACCGGCGATGAGCAGGGGATAATTGACAAAAATAATAAGCAATTCTACCATCTCACTCCCGAGGAGCACAAAAATTTAATATCGTTGCTTTCCAAAGAGAAAATACAAATAGAGGATATAGCGCATGAGATGGAATTTCCGTCCCAAGCCATTGCAGAATGGCTCACTACCCTAATTCAATCTAAACAACTTCAAGGGACTTTCAATGCCACGCATGATAGTTTTATTCCGTATGCTCTCCTCCTGAAGGAGGTGAGGGAATCCTTTATTAAATCGGGGAAATTAGGTATCACTGAAGCAGCCAATGCGCTCTCTCTAGATGGAGCTGGTTTGAGGAATTGTATTAAAGTTCTAAGCGATTCTGGCGAATTAGAGGGCTTCTATACTTTAGATAACGAGTTTTTCATTACTTCACATCGATTAAGAGAAGATATCCTCGATTATTTTCGTGAACAGAAGCGGTTTCCTCTCAAAAACCTGGCCACAAAACTGCACTTGAATGAACCCCTATTAAGGACCTTTATTGAAAATCTTATCAAAAATGGAGAGATAAATGGGGTTATCTCGGAATCAAATGAATTAATCACCGATGAATTGCTTGATCAGACACTAGTCAATGCCATTAAACCGTATATTCGTATTTCACTTAAGGAATTAGCTGAAAAATTCAGATTCAATGAAAGAAGCATGAAAGATCTGATCGTGCGGGCTATTTCCAAAGGACTTATTTTTGGTTCCATTGATTCAATCAGCAATGAATTCGTGAAAGAGCGGGTGACGGAGCCCATTAAAGCACCCATTTCCGCAGGCGCAGAAGTCATTGATGTTAAACGGGATTATGATTATATTGGGGGCGATATTCGATTTAAAGTTGCGCTGCAAAATACTACCAAGACAACTGTGAGCAAAATCTCCGTCTTATTGAATGTCCCCGATCAATTCAAAATCGACAAAAATGTCGAAAAGGTGGAAATCCTCAATCCCGGGGAAACTCGGGGCGTCGATTTCCTCTTCTCGCCATTAGCTTGTGGAAAGGGTCAAATTTTCGGGACGGTCTCATACACCGATGCCTTTGGCGAACCCCATTCTGTTACCATTCACCCGAAAGAGTGTTGGGTTAAGTGCCCGCTCGTCAAATCCCAATTAACGACCGTTAGTGAAGCCGATCTCTGGAAGAAAGAACTGCAAAAAAGTTCTACGACCGTAGATGCCGAAGGGCTTACTAGAATAGAAACATTTCGAATCGGCTGTGAACAAATTGCCGCTTTAGATTTAGCAGAAGTTCAGCGAGATGAAGCCAAATTAGTGGCTTCTTTTTCAGGAATCGCTAAGGTTACGGGAAATCGTCTACTGGTCGAAATTTCTTTGAAAGATAGATTAATTCTCGATGTCTATACCAGCGACCTGAAAGAAGCTACCGGACTTCTTGCCTACATGCGTAATCTTATTAAGATCTCCTTAGATGTGTCCCGAAAATTACGAGTCAAATCCGAAAAATTAGGTCTAAAGGTCCTTGCCTCCTTTCAAATTGCGAAAGGGCTCTTCAATCTTTGTGATTACTGTGAAATCCACTCCCTTATCTGCGATTTCCTGCTCCAAATGAAAGAAATCATCTTTAAAATCAAAAAAGAAGTGCTCGAGTTAAAATTCCTCCCGCCCATCGAGTTATGGCTTCAAGAGCTCTCTAAATTGGATGAAAATACTCCTATTCCCGAATCATTTGCCAATGCGCTGGAATACGATGCGTTGGAATGGTTAAACGAAATTGAAGGCTTAACAGAAAATACAGCGAAAATTTATATAGAATCATTTGATACCCCGGATGAAACACGAGATGCCAAAATTATAGGAGGGCTCACTGGTATTAGGACCGATATTAAACGTAGAGAATCCAATTATTCCGGACGGGTTGCTCATTATATACTAGTAATCCATAAAGGCTCCGGCTTGTGTCTTTTCAACTACAAATTCAGTCCTGGAGCTATCGATCCCGATCTTATGGCCGGATTTCTCTCGGCGATTCAGAGTTTCGGCACAGAATTCAGGACATCGGCTGAAGAATCAGGCGCGGGGATGCGACGCCTTTCTTATAAGGATTTTGAGATTGCGCTCGAAGAAAGTGAATATGTTAGGGTCGCACTGGTTGCTATTGGAAAAGTCACGACTTATCTTGAAGATCGTCTAAAAGATTTTATAAAACTTTTTAGCGGTCAATTCTATGGCGAACTCGCTAATTTTCGAGGAATGGTTAGCATCTTTGACTCAACCACAGAAATTATCAAAACTATTTTTGGAACACCATAAAGTACCATTTAGACCGTTCGGACGATTAGGAAATATTATTCCTTTTTACCTTTTTTTCTCCCTATTTCAGACCCCCCAACGAAAATTACGGATATTTTTTTTTATCAGGTTCCAAATATCGCATATTAAAAATTAAGGTCTTTAAATAGCATTTTCCTAAAGTAATGGTGTATGTCAAACACTGAATCTGTATTGGAAGGGGTTTTGGTAAATTCCCAGTTAAAGGCATTGTATAATTGGTTCGTAGTAGTTAATCCCCGATGTTTCAATTGTAAAAACCCATTAAATTGGGATCAACGCCGGTTCTGGGAGGATCACCATGGTGGTCAAGTGTATTTTTTCTGTAAATGCGGGTTTGTCAATCCCCTTTCCTACCTGCGATTTAAATGGGAAACGATCTTAGACCTCAAAAACCTTGGAATGGAAATCAGGTAAATTATTAATCCGTTCTGCTAAGTATGGAAATTATTCAATCCACCAGAGCCAGGCTTTCTGTTTCAAATCTAATTTTCCCTTGATAATGCCGCGCAAACGCAATTTATTAAGAAGCAAGGGGGGAATATCAGGGCATTCAATTTCATCGAGCACTTTCTGGATTTCCGTCGTAGTCATTGGCTTTTTATAAGATTCAAGCGTCATAATAATTGCTTTTGTTACGCGATCGTCATCGTATTCTTTAGGCATACAGATCTCAAGACTTTCTGTTATTTTATTTACTTTTGGGCTTGTTCAAGGAGGCTTTTCCCCTCGTCTAAGATTGCAGTTAATTGGTTTTCGCTAGTGGCTTCTCCATATAACCGTAAAAGAGGTTCAGTACCAGAAGGTCTCACAAGGAGCCAGCTTTCATCCTCTAAGACAAATTTAAACCCATCCATTGTCGTGGTTTTCACCACTTTTTTGCCAGCGACGGTTTTTGGTAAAATATTAACGATATTTTTCATTGCTTTCGCTTTATTTTCATCTTTGCAAGGGAAATTGATAAGTGTAAAGAAGACTTTCCCATATTTTTTGAATAGCTCCAGAATGATTTCGGATAATGGTTTTTTATAATAGGCGACCATCTCTAGTATTTTCAGATTTGCATAAATTCCATCTTTTTCAGCAATATGGTCTCGAAAAATAATGCCCCCAGATTCTTCGCCCCCAATCAACAGATTTTTTTCTCGCATAAGTTGCCCCACGTATTTAGCGCCAACTGGCGTTTCATAGACTGTGAGGTTATGGTTTTTCGCAATGCGATCAATCAGGTGTGTAGTGCCGACGGTACGAACTACATCGCCCTTTTTCCCTCGAGTTAATTCGTAGTCAAAGAGGACCGCAAATAGAATGTTTGCATGAAGAAAATTTCCCTGATTATCAATCACCCCCATTCTATCCGCATCACCATCACAGGCAAGCCCTAAGTCCAACTTTTTCTCACTAATCCTTTTACTTACATCACGCAAGGATTCCTCCGTGGGATTCGGCGCACTTCCCCCAAATGTTGGATCAATTGAATTATGGTGCACTTCGACTTTTACTTTTAACTCTTTCAAAAGGTCTGGCATATAGTTTCTGGCAGTTCCATATAACGCATCAAAAATAATATTTAGCTTGGCATTTCTTATACTCTCGCGGTCTATTCGTTTAAGAACATGATTTATATATCCGTCCTTTAAATTCACATATTTCAACTGATTGTTTTGCGCTGCTAATTCAAGTGCCACGCTTTTTATTTTTGGATTTTCCCAAATCTTTTGAATTTCCTCCATTATTGGATCGGTAACATCCGGAAGTGCGGGAGAGGCGTAATGCGGAATGAATTTTATGCCATTATACTCTGGAGGGTTATGAGATGCGGTAATCATAATGCCCCCATCTAATTTGCGATCCATAATCGCATATGTTACGACAGGAATGGGCGTGTCATCCTTTGTTAAAAGGACATTTATTCCATTTCCTACCAGGATTTTAGCGACCTCTTCCGCATAAACCCGCGAATTCTTCCGGGTATCATACCCGATGACGATTCCTTTTGTATCATAATTCTTTTTATTTAGATAATTGGCAATACCTTGCGTTGCTATAGCAAGATTCGGGATGGTAAAATCTGTATCCATCTTAGAGCGCCAACCATCCGTTCCAAAACTAATTACACACTTCATTTTTCAATCCATCCATTCCAAACCTAATCTACTATCTTATTGAAATGTAAAACTGTCACCTATAAAACTGTCACCGATTTCGCCAAATTCCGTGGCTTATCCGGATTTTGATTGCGTCGGATAGCCGAATAATAGCTGAAGAGTTGGAGCGGAACGATATTGACCAAGGGCGTAAAAACGTCTGGAATCCCCTCCGGAATCCAAAACGTATTATTTGATAAGTTATGAATCTTTTGATTATCGGTAACACTAATGATGTGGGCTCCACGGGCTTTCATTTCCATAATATTCCCTACAATCCGATCAAAAGTATTATCGCTGGGGGCAATAAAAACGACAGGAAATTCCGGTTCGACAAGTGCAATGGGACCATGCTTGGATTCACCTGCTGGATATGCTTCTGCATGGATATAGGAAATTTCTTTCAATTTTAACGCCCCTTCCATCGCCGTGGCCGTATTAATTCCGCGTCCCAAAAATAGGAAATTGGGTTTATGGGCGAGTGAATCGGCGGTAATTTTAATGTAATCCTCATATTTTTTAATAAGTTGCTCAATGTGTTGCGGGATATACCCTAATTGCTGCGTTAATTCTTTCAATTCTGAATTATTCAAGATGCCACGGATTTTCGCCAACGATAGACCCAGAAGAGCCAAGGTTGTAATTTGCACAAGGAAGGTCTTGGTGGCAGCTACCCCTATTTCAGGGCCTGCGAGGGTATATAGAAAATGGTCGGCAGAGCGCGTTATGGAGCTTCCCACCACATTGGTAATCGCGGAAATTTTGGCATTGTATTTCTTGGCGTATTGTATTGCACTCAAGGTATCGGAGGTCTCTCCGGATTGACTTATGGCTAAAATAGCAGATTCGCTACTGATGGCTTCTCCTAGTTTTTCAGCGAATTCTGAACTGATAATCTGTTGGGTATTCAACCGGGCGAGTTTCGAAAAAAGATACCCTCCATATAGACATGCATGGTAGGAGGTGCCCGCCGCGGTGAAAATGACTTCTTTTGCCTCATTGAGCAACATCGCTAGTCGTTCAATTTCTTCTGCTCGAATCCGGAGTGTATTTTGAACAGCGGTCGGCTGTTCATGAATTTCTTTCAACATAAAATGAGGCATTCCACCCTTCTGGGCCATTTCCGGAGTCCAATCGATAGTGATAGGCGTTCGGATTTGCACCTGCTCCTTCCAACCGAGCAAACGAGCCACTCGTATCTCACTGCCTTGAAGCGTAATTAAATCCCCATCATTCACGAACAGGATTTGATTGGTCATCGGCAAAAAGGCTGGAATATCAGAAGCGCAATAGAGCGCCGAATCCCCAATTCCTAATACCAGTGGGTTCTCCTTCCGTGCACAAATTATTTGATTGGAATTGGCCTCTAAAACGGCCACCGCATAGGTCCCCTGGAGTTGGGCTAATGCAAGTTTTACGGCATTTTCAAGCGTTTCTCCCTCTTCTACGAAAGATTCAATGAGATGCGGTATTACTTCTGTATCCGTTTGTGATTTGAATTTATGTCCTTGCGCCATTAACTGTTCTCGAAGTTCTATAAAATTTTCTACAATCCCATTATGCACTACGGCAATTCTATTCTTGCAATCTGTGTGTGGATGGCTATTTGCTTGTGAGGGTTCGCCATGGGTAGCCCACCGCGTATGCCCAATTCCAATATGCCCCGGTAATGCATCTAAATTCAATTTGCGGTGGATATCATCAATTTTCCCCTTATCCTTTCTTATAAATATCTGCCCATCCGCTTTTGTAGCAATCCCTACCGAATCATAGCCCCGGTATTCCAATCGCTTCAGCGATTCGCGGATTACCCTGGCAACATTATCCTCACCAAATGCCAGCATCCCGATAATTCCACAACACATATCTGGTCCTCAAATAACTTTTGCATTAATGTTT